>JBKJTM010000043.1:0-6418 GCA_046590805.1 Usitatibacter sp. | reverse complement strand
GCGGCGCCGCTTCCCCGAACCAGGCCTGGCTCTCGTAGACGGCGTGCGCGCCGCAGTAGGGCGCCTGCATCTTCTCCACGAACTCGCGCATCTCGTGCGCGACCGCGGCGAACTCCTTGGTGTCCGGGTTCTCCTCGGCCACGTTCCACAGACGCACCGCCACGTGCGGCACCGCGAAGTGGTCGAGAAGGTCGAGGTAGAGCGTGTCGAGCGTGGCGTCGAGGCTCGGCGCCTCGATCAGGCGGCAGCAGAGGCGGTGCACCTTGTCACCCACCGCGTCGTTCTCCTCGCCGAACTGGATCAGCTCGCGCAGCTTGTCCTCGAGCATCTTCGCCTTCTCGCGCACCGCCACCAGCTGGCGCTCGCCGATCGACACCGCGCGCCCGCCGTGCGGGTGGGGAATCTGCAGGTTCATCAGCAGGTCGACGTGCTGCTCGAAGAATCCCGGGTTCTGCTTGATGAACTCCGCAACCTGTTCCGCAGTGAGCAATTCTGGTCCTTTGGGTGGCGCCCGCTAGAGAGCGATCTCGCCGTCGAACACGCGCACGGCATCGCCCGTCATCATAACGGCGTGGGCGCTGATAGTCTCGCCCGGCGCTTCGTGGCCATTCGACTCGCCCGGCGCTTCGTGGCCATTCGACGCTGCCGGCGCTTCGCGACCACGGCCCGGCCAGCGAATCACGAGGTCGCCGCCACGGGTGGTCACGCGCACCTCCTCGTCGAGGAGCCCGCGCCGGATGCCGGCCACGACGGCGGCGCAGGCGCCGGTGCCGCAGGCGAGCGTCTCGCCCGCCCCGCGCTCCCAGACGCGCAGCCTGATGTGGCCGCGCGAGACGACCTGCATGTAGCCCGCGTTCACGCGTTGCGGAAAGGCGGGATGGCGTTCGAGCAGCGGGCCCTGCTCCGTGACCGGCGCGCGGTCGACGTCGGCCACCAGCTGCACGGCGTGCGGGTTGCCCATCGAGAGCACGCTCACCTCGATCGGGTACCCGGCCACGCGCAGGGGATGCACCACGCGCGCCTCCTCCGAAAGGAAGGGCACCTCGCGTGGATCGAAGCGCGGCGCGCCCATGTCCACCGTGACCTGCCCCGAGTCCTCGATGCGCGGCACGATCACGCCGCTCGCGGTCTCGACGCGGATCTGGCGCTTGGCGGTGAGGCCTTCGTCCAGCACGTAGCGCGCGAAGCAGCGCGCGCCATTGCCGCACTGGCCGACCTCGCCGCCGTCGGCGTTGTAGATGCGGTAGCGGAAGTCGTTTTCGGGCGACTGCGCCGGTTCCACGATCAGCAGCTGGTCGCAGCCGATTCCCAGGTGGCGGTCGGCGAGGAAGCGCGCCTTTTGCGGCGTGATGTCGAGCGCCTGGCGCACGCCGTCGAGCACCACGAAATCGTTGCCCTGCCCATGCATCTTGGTGAAACGCGTGCGGCTCGTGCCCATGCGGGGATTCTACCGGCGGTAGGGGTTGGGCTCGCCCGGCGGACGCGTCTTGAAGCGCTTGTGCGCCCAGAAATACTGCTCCGGCATCTCGCGCACGCGCTCTTCGATGAACGCGTTCATGCGGCGCACGTCCGCCTCGAGGTCGCCAGTGGGATAGTCCTCCCACGCGGGATAGAAGCGTGCCACGTAGCCGTCGCCCTCCTGGCGGGTGACCACCGGGATCACCTTGGCGCCGGTGATCCGCGCCAGGCGCGGCATCGCCGTGATGGTGGCCGTGGGCACGCCGAAGAATGGGGAGAAGATCGCGTCGCGGGGACCGAAGTCCATGTCGGGCAGGAAGTAGAGCGCCTTGCCGCCGCGGATCACGCGGATCACCGCGCGCAACCCGTCCTGGCGGCTCACCAGCACCGGCTTGCCGAAGCGGGTGCGCGCCTGGAGGAAGAGGCGGTCGAGCACCGGGTTCTTCTGGCGGCTGTAGATGCTCGCCGAGCCCGGCCACTCGTAGGCAACGCGGATGCCGCCCATGTTGAGGCCGATGAAATGCGGCGCGAAGAGGATCACCGGCTGGCCATTCGCCGCCGCCTCGCGCAGGTGCTCGATGCCGTCGGTGCGCACCAGCCGCAGCAGCTGCTCTTCCGAGCCCCACACCATCATGCTGAGCTCGACCGCGTTGCGCCCCAGCATCCTGAAGTGACGCAGCCCGAGGGCGTTGCGCTCGGCCTCGGGCATCTCCGGAAAGCACAGGGCGAGGTTCACGCGCGTGACGTGGCCGCGTCCGAAGCGGTAGAGGAGCGAGCCCAGGCCCGCGCCGATGGCGCCGATCCAGCGCATCGGCAGGAAATGGATCATCCACAGCGCGAAGACGCCGAGCCAGGAGCCGAGCACGCGTAGCCAGCGCATGGTCAACCGGCCTCGCCGGTGGACGGAGGCGGCGGCGCGCCCGCGGGGCGCTTGTAGCGGTTGTAGCCCCAGAGGTATTGCGCCGGGCAGGCTCGCACCAGCCGCTCGACCGCGGCGTTCACCTGGCGAGCGGCCTCGCGGCGATCCGTCGAAAGCGGGGCGGTGAGCTCCTCCAGGTGCAGGTGAAAGCCGGTGCCACCCGCAAGGCGCTCGGCGTAGCAGAACACCACCGCCGCGCCGGCTGCATGCTGCAGGCGGCCGAGCAGCGTCATCGTGTAGGCGGGCCGCCCGAAGAAATCCACCCATTCACCCTCGCCCAAGCCGGGCACCTGGTCCGGAAGGACTACGGTGCAGCCGCCGCGGCGCAGGTGCTTCAGGACCATGCGCACGCCTGCCAGCGAGGCGGGCGCCACGTTGGTGCCGTCGGGGGCTGCACCGCGGTTGCGCCCCTCGCGCAGCAGCTGGTCGATCCAGAACACCTTGTGCGGCCGGTACATGGCGAGGATCTGCAGCCCGTGCTGCCACAGGTAGCGCCCGGCGATGTCGTAGCTGCCGAGGTGCGGCGTGACGAAAACGATCGGTTTTTTCGCCGCGCGCAAGCGCTCGACCGCCTCCCAGCCGCTGCGGCTCTTCACCTTGGCGACGGCGTCCTCGGAGCGGAACAGCGCCCACGCGAGCTCGGCCGCCCCCTTGCCGATCTCGGCGGCGTTCTCCCATGCCATGCGGCTCACCTCGGCAGGTCCCGCGGCGAGGCCGCTCGCCGCGAGGTTTTCGCGTACGCGGCGCCGGTAGCGGGGCGAGAGCGCGAACACCAGCCGTCCGGCGATCGCGCCCAGGGAATGGTTCGCCGGCAGCGGCAGGCGGGCGAGCAGGCGGAAGAGAATCTTCAAGGGGGTCGGCTTCGAGCGCGGTCTTTGTTAAAATGTCCGGCTCAGCGACGAAGGGAATAGACCCGAAATGAAAAGCGAGTTCCTGTTTACTTCCGAATCGGTCTCCGAAGGCCATCCGGACAAGGTGTCGGACCAGATCTCGGATGCGGTCCTCGATGCGATTCTAGCCCAGGACCCCAAGTCCCGCGTCGCCGCGGAGACGCTCTGCAACACGGGCCTCGTGGTCATGGCGGGCGAAATCACCACCCACGCCAACGTGGACTACATCCAGGTCGCGCGCGAAACGATCAAGCGCATCGGCTATGACAACACCGATTACGGCATTGACTACAAGGGATGCGCGGTCATGGTCTGCTACGACAAGCAGAGCCCCGACATCGCGCAGGGCGTGGACCACGCCCAGGACGATCCGTTGAACCAGGGCGCCGGCGACCAGGGCCTCATGTTCGGCTACGCCTGCGACGAGACGCCGGTGCTGATGCCGGCGCCGATCTATTACGCCCATCGGCTGGTCGAGCGCCAGGCGATGCTGCGCAAGGACGGGCGCCTGCCGTGGCTGCGTCCCGACGCCAAGAGCCAGGTGACGATGAAGTACGTGGACGGCAAGCCCTCGGAAATCGACACCGTGGTGCTCTCCACCCAGCACGCGCCGGAGATGTCCGACGGCAAGCACATGAGCAAGGAAGCGATCGACGCGGTGATCGAGATGATCATCAAGCCGGTGCTGCCGAAGGAGCTGATGAAGAACGTGAAGTACCTGGTGAATCCGACCGGCCGGTTCGTGGTCGGTGGCCCGCAGGGCGACTGCGGCTTGACCGGGCGCAAGATCATCGTCGACACCTACGGCGGCGCCTGCCCCCACGGCGGTGGCGCCTTCTCGGGCAAGGATCCGTCGAAGGTCGCCCGTTCCGCCGCCTACGCCGCGCGCTACGTCGCCAAGAACGTGGTCGCAGCGGGCCTCGCGCGGCAATGCCAGATCCAGGTGAGCTACGCCATCGGCGTGGCCAAGCCGATCAACGTGACCGTCTACACCGAGGGCACGGGCGTGATCCCGGACGAGAAGATCTCGCAGCTCATCCAGCAGCACTTCGACCTGCGTCCGAAGGGCATCGTGAAGATGCTCGACCTGTTGCGCCCGATCTATGCCAAGAGCGCGGCGTACGGGCACTTCGGCCGCGAGGAGCCCGAGTTCACCTGGGAAGCCACCGACAAGGTCGCCCTGCTGCGCGAGGCCGCCGGCCTCAAGGGCGAGCACCAGCGCCAGCCTGTTACGGCTTGATCAAAACCAGGGTTCGTCCCTAGAAGTTTTTCGCGATCACGGCGGCCACCCCCGGGGTGGCCGCGGTTTTTTCCGCGATCGCCATCAGCCTGGGCGTGCTCGCCGCGAACCACTTGCGGCCCGGGCGCCACTGCGTCATCACCGCGACGTAGAGGTCGAGCGCGCTCATGCGCTCGCCCAGGAACCAGGGCGACCCCGCGGCTTCCTCGACCTGCCGCCAGAGCACCTGGCGGTGCCGGTCGGTGCTCTCCCGCAGTTGCCTGGCCGCCTGGGTGTCCTCCACCCATTTCCCCGGATCGTCGCCGTAGGTGTAGGTGGGATAGAGCGCCGCGACGAGGAACGTCGACCAGCGAAGGTACTCGATCCGCCCGGGCTTGCCGGCGCCGGGAACGAGGCCCGCGGCCGGCGCGAGGTCGTTCAGGTAATTGATGATCGCGAGACTCTCGGTGAGCAGCCGGCCGTCGGGGAGCACCAGGCTCGGCACCTGCCCGAGCGGATTCACCTCGAGCAGCCGCGCCCGCGTGGGGCTGCCTCCCGAGTAGTCCACCACTTCATGGTCGACGGGCACGCCGGCGATCGCGAAGGCGGCCTCGACGATGGCGCTGCCGCAGCCTTTGCATCCCAACAGCAAGTGCTTCTTCTTCATCGGGTGCGATTGTAAGCGGGACAGGGAGAGGACGATTGCGTTACAATAACGGCCGTCCGAGGAGCGTTGCAACGGGTGCTTCACCCGCCAGGCTCGGACCCGACGAAGTGCACATTCTGCGCACTTTTCGAAACGGCGCTCGTTGAACCGCGACTTCGCGCGCGGGAGACGAGGCCCGACCCCACTCCCCGACGAATTCGCCTTTGACGCGAAAGGATCGCCCATGAACGCCCGCACCAAACCCGAGAATTTCACCGATTTCCACGTTGCCGACCTGGGGCTCGCCGCCTGGGGCCGCAAGGAAATCCTGATCGCCGAGACCGAGATGCCGGGCCTCATGGCGATCCGCGAGGAATTCGCCGCCAAGAAGCCGCTCGCCGGAGCGCGCATCACCGGCTCGCTGCACATGACCATCCAGACCGCCGTGCTGATCGAGACGCTGGAGACGCTCGGCGCCGAGATCCGCTGGGCCTCGTGCAACATCTTCTCGACCCAGGACCACGCCGCCGCCGCCATCGCCGCCACCGGCGTTCCGGTGTTCGCGTACAAGGGCGAGTCGCTCGCCGAATACTGGGACTACACCCACCGCATCTTCGAGTGGGGCAACGACCGCGACGGCAAGCCCAAGTACACCAACATGATCCTCGACGACGGCGGCGACGCGACGCTGCTGCTGCACCTCGGCGCGCGCGCCGAGAAGGACGTGTCGGTGATCGCGAAGCATTCCAGCGAGGAGGAGCAGTTCCTGTTCGCCTCGATCAAGGCGAAGCTCGCCCGCGACCCTAACTGGTATTCCACGCGCCTGGCGCAGGTGAAGGGCGTGACGGAAGAGACCACCACCGGCGTGAAGCGCCTCTACCAGATGGCCAAGGACGGAACGCTCAGGTTCCCCGCGATCAACGTGAATGACTCGGTCACCAAGAGCAAGTTCGACAACCTCTATGGCTGCCGCGAGTCGCTGGTGGACGGCATCAAGCGCGCGACCGACGTGATGGTGGCGGGCAAGGTGGCGGTGGTCGCGGGCTACGGCGACGTGGGCAAGGGATCAGCCCAGGCGCTGCGCGCGCTCTCCGCCCAGGTGTGGGTCACCGAGATCGACCCGATCTGCGCGCTGCAGGCGGCGATGGAAGGCTACCGCGTCGTGACGATGGACGAGGCCGCGAGTCAGGCCGACATCTTCGTGACCGCGACCGGCAACTACCACGTGATCACGCACGACCACATGAAGCGCATGAAGAACAACGCGATCGTGTGCAACATCGGCC
>JBKJTM010000488.1:0-13434 GCA_046590805.1 Usitatibacter sp. | reverse complement strand
CCAGCGGCTCCGGCGCCTGCCAGGTCACCGACACGTCGCCGCGCGGACGACGCGGCTGCGCGGCCTGGTCGCGCTGCTGCTGGCGCGTGCCGGAGATCGCCGCTTCCGAAGGCTACTTCTCGCCGGTGCTCGACATCGACCTCGACGAGGACGATCGCGAGCACGCGACCATCAAGGTGGATCCGGGCGCGCGCACCGTGGTTGGCAAGGTCGAGATCGTGTTCGCGGGCGAGCTCGCCGGCGAGGGCCCGGAGCGGGCGAAGCGCCGCGATCAGATCCGAGCGGCGTGGACGCTGCGGGAGGGCCAGCCTTTCCGCAGCCCCGACTGGGACGTGGCGAAGACGCGGCTCCTTGAGGACCTCACCGGCGAGGATTTCGCCGCGGGCACTCTCACCGACAGCGAGGCGATCGTCGACGCGGAGGCGGCGAGAGCGGACCTGAAGCTCACCCTCGACAGCGGCCCGCCGTTCGTCTTCGGCGACGTCGAGATCGAGGGCCTCGAGACCTATTCCGAAGCGCTGGTGCGCCGCGTCGTCAGCCTGCGCCGCGGCGAGCGCTACAACCGCGAGCGCCTGGCCGAGCTGCAGCGCGCGATCCAGGCGGGTCCCTGGTTCTCGAGCGTGGTGGTGGACATCGATCGCGATCCCGCGGCCGCGCAAGCGGTGCCGGTGAAGGTCGCGGTGAACGAGCGCCCGACGCGCGAAATCGGGCTTGCCGGCGGCTACGGCACCGACGACGGCGCGCGTGTCGAGGCCGCGTTCCGTCACCGCAACGTCTTCGACCGCGGCTTCGACCTGCAAAGCTCGATCCGCGCGAGCCAGGAGCGCCAGATCGGGTTCGCCGACGTGTACCTGCCGCCGGGCCTCTTCGCCAGCCAACGCCGCGGCGACGTTCCCTTCCGCGACAGCGTCGGCGTCCTCGCCGAGCACAGCACCATCGAGAACCTCGCGCTGTCGCGATTCGCGGTCGCGGCCTACCGCCACTTCAAGCTCGACGCCCGCGAGCTGCGGGTCGGCTTGTCGTACCAGGTCGAGCGCTCCTTCCCCGAGGGCTCGGAGCCGCGCATCAAGCGGGCGCTGGCGCCGATCGCCGCGATCACGCTGCGCGACGTGGACGACCCCTTCGATCCGAAGCGCGGCGGCGTGCTGAACGTGCAGGTGGCCGCGGGCGCGAGGTCGCTCGCCTCGGGCAACGATTTCCTCAAGGTCTATGCGCAGTACCAGCACTGGATCCCGCTCGGACGCGACAATCAGCTGCTGCTGCGAACCGAGATCGGCAGCACCCTCGCCTCGAGCCGCGAGGGGATCCCCGAGGACTTCCTGTTTCGCGCCGGGGGCGCGCGCTCCAACCGGGGCTACAGCTACCAGGGCCTCGGGCCGCGGGAGGGCAATGCGGTGGTCGGCGGCCGCTACCTGGCGACCGGCACGGTGGAGCTCGTCCACTGGCTCACCTCGCAGTGGGGCGCGGCGGTGTTCACCGACGTGGGCGACGCCGCCGATACGCGCGGCGACTGGCAGGGCAATCCGAGCTACGGCGCGGGCGCGCGCTTCAAGACGCCGGCGGGGCCGTTCGCGCTCGACCTCGCGTACGCGGAGCGTGCGCGGCGCTTCCGGATCTCGTTCTCCGTCACGGTGGCGTTCTGAGATGAGGTGGGTGAAGCGCTTCGCGGCCGCCTTCCTCGCGCTGCTGCTCGTCGTCGCCGTCGTCGCCTGGTGGCTCCTCGCCACGTCCGGTGGCGCGCGCTTCGTGCTCAACCAGGCGGTGCGCGCCGCCGGCGAGGGCGTGCGCTACGAGGGGTTCGAGGGCGCGCTCGGCGGACCGATGCGCATCAAGCTCCTCGAGATCTCGCGCCCGGACCTGTACGTGCGCATCGACGACCTCGAGATGCAGACCTCGATCGCGCAGCTGCCGCGGCGCCTGTACGTCCACCGCCTCGGAGCGCGCGCGATCGAGGTCCGCACCGTCGACACCGGCGCGGCCGCGACCCTGCCGGTGAGCTTCGCCCCGCCGCACATGATCCGTCTCGACGAGGGACGCGTGGGCGAGCTTCGCCTCGGGGATCTCACGCGCGAGGCGGCCGCGGAGAAGGATCTGGCGAAGAAGCGCGCGATGATCGCCGCCTCGCGCGACCTCGACCTGGTGGTGAGTAACATCCTGCTGCGCGGAGAGGGCGACGAGCGCGAGTGGCGCATCACGCAGATGCAGGCCGAGACCGCCTATGGGAAAGCGGATCTCGCGGGTCGCGTGGAGAGCAAGGCGCCCTTCGCGCTCGACCTGCGGGCGAACATGGAAGGCGTCGCCGCGGCGCGGCCGTACAAGGCCGCGGTCGTCGCGAAGGGGACGCTCAAGTCGATCGAGGCGTCGCTCGACGGCGAGGTTTCCGGGCAGCCGGCGACAGGGCGCGCGAGCATCGAGCCTTTCGCCGCCATGCCGGTGCGCGCGCTGGAGCTCCACGCAAAGGACGTGGACCTGGCGCGCCATGCGGGCGGACCGCGCACGCGGCTCGCGCTGGACGTGAAGCTCGCCGGCGAGGGCAAGGTGTTCGCCGGCCCGCTCCAGGTGCAGAACGCCGATCCCGGCCCCTGGGACCGGCAGCAGCTGCCTTTCAGCTCGGCCGGCGCGCGCCTCAGCGTGAGCGCCGGGAGCGTCGAGGTGTCGGACCTCAAGGTCGCGCTTCTCGGCGGAGGCTCCGCCAGCGGCCGCGCGACGCTGCGCAAGAGCGGGGTCCAGGCGACGCTCGCGATCGTGGCCGTGGACCTCGCCGCGCTGCACCGCGACCTGCAGAAGACGCGCGTCGGCGGGACGGTGGTGGTGAGCGGCGATCGCGCCGCGCAGCGCTTCGAGGTGGCGCTCAAGGATCCGCGCTTCGAGATCGAAGGGCGCGGAGCGCTCGCCGGCGAGCGCCTCGAGATCAAGACCGCCCGGGTGCGCACCGGCGGCGGCTCGGTGGTCGCGAGCGGCGCCATGGCGCTCGCCGGCAAGCGCGAGTTCCGACTCGAGGGCGCGGCGTCCCACTTCGACCCGGCCGCGTTCGTCAAGACCGCCAAGGGCGACCTGAACTTCACCTTCATCGCGAGCGGCGCGATGGGCGGCGGCATCACGGGCGAGGTGCGCGCGCAGATCGCGCCCAGCACCTATGCCGGGATGCCTGCTTCGGGACGCATCGCCTTTGCCGGCGACAAGCGCCGCATCGCCAGCGCGGACGTGAGCGTCGCCCTCGGCGAGGCGCGCCTCGAGGCGCGCGGGCGCTTCGGGGCCGCGGGCGACGTGATGGAGGTGAGCCTGCGCGCGCCGAACCTCTCGGTGCTCGCGCGCCCGCTGGGTGTGACGCTTGCCGGATCGCTCGACGCCGACGCACGCCTTTCGGGAACTTTCAGCGCGCCCGCGGGAAGCGTGAGCCTCACCGGCGCGAACCTCGCCCTGCCCGCGAACGTGTACGTGCGCGAGTTGCGCCTTCGCGCCGAGGCCGGCACTGCGCCCGACAGCCCCATCGACGCATCCCTGCAGGCAAAGGGCGTGGCGCTCGGGGAGGACAAGCCGCCCTCGCCGTTCGCGGAATCGGTCGACGCGACCCTGAAGGGCACGCGCCAGGCGCACCGCCTCGAGGCCGATGCGGTGATGACGCGCGCGAGCCGCCTGCGGGTGGCGCTCGACGGCGGCCTCGATCCACGCGCGCGCGAGCCCTCGTGGGTGGGCCGCATCGAATCCCTCTCGCTCACCGGCCGCGGCGCCTTCGCGCTCACCGGGCCAGCGGCGCTCGCCGCATCCGCAAGCCGCGTGGAGCTTGGCGAGGCGATGCTGCGCGGAGAATGGGGCGAGGCGCGGCTCGCGCTCACGCGCTGGACGCCGAAGAGCCTCGAGCTCAGGGGTTCGAGCCCGGGCATTCAGATCCAGAACCTGGCGCGCACGTTGCGCCCCGGCACGCTGCCGCGCTCCGACCTGGTGATCGCCGGCGACTGGGACGTGCGCGGCGCCGAGACTTTCAACGCGAGCGTCAACTTGCGCCGCGTCTCGGGCGACCTGCGCGTGGGCGAGCCGCCGCTGCCGCTCGGCTTGCAGGCACTCGAGCTCAAGGCTGTCGCGAATGGTGGGCGCGCGCAGGCGACCCTGGAGATGTCCGGCGATCGCGTCGGCCGGATCCAGGGCGAGGGCTCGGCCACCATCGCGCGCGGCGCCATCGGCTGGGAGCTGGCGCCCGCGGCGCCGGTGCAGGCGCGCCTGGTGGCGGAGCACATCAACCTGGAAACGCTCGCCCCGTGGCTGGGCGCCGACGCCAAGCTGGGCGGCCGCCTCAACGCCAATGTCACCGTGAGCGGCACCGGCGCGGAGCCGCGCGTTTCGGGCGAGGCGCGCGCGGCGGACCTCACGCTGCGCGAGCCCCAGAGCGGCTTCGAGGTCGAGAAGGGCGATGTGGTGGTGCGCATGAACGGCAAGTCGCTCGCCATCGAGCGCTTCACGGCGACCACGCCGTGGCGGCCCGGGCAGGCGGCACGCGAGCACTTCGGGGGCATGACGTTGCCGGCCGCCGGGACCATCACCGCCGAGGGCTCGATCGACCTCGGGGCGCGCAGCGGGAGCCTGCGCATCGTCGCCGACAAGGCCGTGCTCACGCAGTCGCCGCGGCGTTTTCTGGCGATGAGCGGCGAGGCGCGCCTGCAAGGCGGCGACAAGGGCCTGGTGGCCACCGGCGCCTTCAAGGCCGACGCCGGATGGATCGGCGCGCTCGAGACCGCGTCGCCGACCGTGGCCGAGGATGTGGTGGTCTTGCGCGCCGCCGCCCCCGCCGCCACGGAGCCCCGCGAGAGGGCCGGCGAACAGATCCGCATCGACGCGCGCTTCAACCTCGGCGACCACATGTATTTCGTCGGCCGCGGCCTCGACACGCAGCTCACCGGCGAAGTGCACGTGACCGGCCCGCCGACCGCGTTGCGCGCCGTGGGCACGATTCGCACCGCCGGCGGCACCTACAACGGCTACGGGCAGAAGCTCACCATCGAGCGCGGCCTGCTGCGTTTCGCGGGCCCGGTGGACAACCCGCAGCTCTCGGTGCTCGCGCTTCGCAAGGGGCTGCCGGTCGAGGCGGGCGTCGAGGTGCTGGGCACGGTGATGCGCCCGCGGGTGCGCCTGGTCTCCAGCCCGGACGTGCCCGAGCCGGAGAAGCTCTCGTGGCTGGTGCTGGGCCGCGGCCCCTCGGACCTGGCGCCGGGCGACGCCTCGGTGTTGCTCGCCGCGGCGACCTCGATGCTGGGGCGCAACAACCCCGGCTCGGACCTGGGCAGGAGGCTGGGACTCGACGAGGTGGGCATCGGGCGCGCCAACACCAACAGCATCCTCGGCGTGCTGCCGCAAAGCACGGTGGCGGGCAAGACGGGGTCGGCCTCGGCCGCGGACGTGGTGAGCGTGGGCAAGCAGCTCACGCGCAGCGTGCACCTCACCTACGAGCAGGGCCTGGCGGATGCCGAGGGCGCGCTCAAGATCACCTGGACGATCACGCAGAAATTCCAGCTCCTTGCCCGTGTCGGCTACCTTCCCGGCCTCGACGCGGTCTACCGCTGGACCTTCAAATAGGCCCGGCCCACGCCGATCGGCCCATGGGCGGGGGGCCGCCCGCCCGGTAAACTTTCCGACGCAGAGCCGCGAGATCGAGCGGCCTTCAGGGAGATTGCCGTGTACGCCTGTCCGTGTTGCCAGCGGAAGACCTTTTCCTTCTGGCAGAAGCAGTCATTGGGCCCCCACCGCTCGCTCAAATGCACGGCGTGCAAGCATGCTGTCAGCGTGCCATGGGCGCGCGCGCAGTTCGCGTTCGCGCCGATGGTGGTGCTCGCGTTCCTTGGGCTGATCGGCGCGAAGATCGCCTACGGGATGTCCCTCGAGGTGTTGATGGGCGGCGGCCTGGGCTTCATGGTCGGCACGATCCTCACTGCGCCGATCTATCACTTCTACGTGCCGCTGATCCCGCAGCAGCGGGCCTGACAGCCGCCGCAGCCCCCGTCACGGGGGCTTGAAACCGCCCGCCGCGCCCAGATTTCCGTCCTGTCGGAACACCTGATGGGGTACCTCCATGCTTCCTGCGATGACTCGATCCCGGGCGGCGTTGACTCATTTCGGTCTCAGCCTGCTCGTCGTCGGCGCGGTTTTCCTGCTGCTCTACTTCTTCTGGTTTCCCGAGCCACTCTTCCGCGGCGCCGGCGGCCGCGACATGTTCCTGGTACTGGCGCTGGTCGACATCACCATCGGCCCGCTGATCACCCTGATCATCTTCAAGCACGGCAAGAAGGGGCTGAAGTTCGACCTGGCGGCCATCGCCGTGCTCCAGCTCGCCGCCCTGGCCTACGGAACGCACGCGCTGTACGAGGCGCGCCCCGTCTGGGTGGTCTTCCTCAAGGACCGCTTCGACCTCATCCGTGCCAACGACGTACGGGACGAGGACCGCGCCAAGGCGAAGCCGGCTTTCCGGCACCTTTCGCTATCGGGCCCCGGCATCGCCGGCGCGCGCATTCCCACCGATCCCGACGAGAAGTTCCGCACCATGCTCTCGGGGATGGCGGGGCTGGACGTGTCCGCGTACCCCCAGCATTACGTCGACTACAGCGAGGTGAGCGCCGAGGCGCTCGACAAGGCGAAGCCGATTGCGGAGCTGCGCAAGCTGAATCCTGACCGGGGTCCCGGGATCGATCGCGCGATCGCGAAGACCGGGCGCGGGGAAAGCGAGATCCGCTTCCTGCCGCTGCGCGCGGGCAAGCGCGACCTCGCGGTGCTGATCGACGGCGCCAACGGCGCGGTGCTTTCGCTGGTGGACCTGAAGCCGTGGAATTACTGAGGCGGGTACCGCCCTAGAGGGAAGCTCTGATCACGCCGGAACTTGATCAGAGCTTCCCTAGCCGCAGACGCCCACCCAGCCGCACGCACTGCAGAAATCGCAGCCGTCCTTGCGGATCACGGTGTAGTTGCCGCATTCGCGGCAGCGTGCGCCCTTCATCACCGCGGGCTCGTGGTCGGCGCGCGGCGACTCCAGCACGCCCATCTCGCGCGTCGGGAAGCCGCGTTCGTCGAGCACGCCCAGCATCGCGTAGCGATGGATCACCAGGCGCGCGAGGTAGGCGATCGTGGAAGGCCAGTTCTGCTGGCGCCGCTCGCCCGGCACAAACGCCATGAAGTCGCCGAGCGGCTCGGAGTAGTCGAGCAGCTTCCTCAGCTTCATGCCGATCCACGCGGGGTCGACCACGCGCATGTCGAGCGAGAGGATGCGCGTGAGGCCGTCGAGCGCCCGCGGGTAGTGCCCGGAGAGCCACATCGAGTACGGCCGCGTGATCCCGCCGGGGAGCTGGATCTCCTTCAGGCCGAGGACGAACTCGTCGCCCGAGGCGGGGTTCGAGACGTCCACGGTCCACGAGAGCGTGCCGTCGGTGCCGGTGCGCGGCTCCTCGACGCTGAACATGTGGTCGAGGACGGGCGATGGGCCACCAGCCTCGAAGGCGCGCAGCTGCTCGCAGCGGTAGCGCACCACCTGCGCGACCGCGGACATCATGCCGCTCACCGGGCGCTTCTCGCCATGCGGCGGGAAACGCAGGTCGAAGCAATCGTCGCCCACGGTATCGGCGAGCACATCCAGCTTCATCTTGAGCCACGCGCGGTCGTTGGCGCGCATGTCCATCGAGAGCGTCTTGGCGACCGCGCCCAGGCCGCGGGGCTGCTCGGCGCCGTTCACCCAGACCTCGAACGGGAACGCCCGGCCGGCTTCCTCCACCTGGCCCACGAAGAGCGCGAAGCGCCCGAAGGGCGACTCGATCATGTACGTCCAGGCGAGGTTGCCTTCGGGGATCTCGGGGCGGCCGGGCCAGCGCAGGCTCGCGAGCACCGGCTGCGGCAGCGTTTTCAGCGCCAGGCGGCGATTGGCGCCATCGACGGGGAGCTCCGCCGGCGCGGGAGCGCTGTCGGGCGTGAGCACCGCGCCCAGGACGGTGTTCGGCCGGTAGGTCGCGAGGCCCTTCAGGCCCGACTTCCACGCCTGCAGGTAGAGGTTCTCGAACTCGCCGTAGGGATAGTCCTCGGCCACGTTCACCGTCTTGGAGATGCTGGTGTCGATGAAGGGCGCCACCGCGGCCACCATCTTCTGGTGCGCGTCGGCGGAGATCTCGAGCGCGGTCACGAAGTATTCCGGCAGCGGCGCGTCGCCGCCATGCATGTGGCGATACAGGCGCCACGCATGGTCCTCGACGCGGAACTCCTTGTGGGTGCCGTCGCCCATGCGCTTCTTGCGGGTGTAGGTCCACGAGAACGGCGGCTCGATGCCGTTGGAGGCGTTGTCGGCGAAGGCGAGGCTGATGGTTCCGGTGGGCGCGATCGAGAGGAGGTGCGAGTTGCGGATGCCGTGCCTGCGAATGGAGTCCTTGAGGGCCTGCGGCAGGCGCGAGGCGAAGTTGCCGCCGGAAAGATACAGGTCCGCATTGAACATCGGGAACGCGCCGCGCTCCTTGGCGAGTTCCACCGAGGCGGCATAGGCGCGATCGCGCATGAATTCCGAGATCTTCGCGGCCATCGCGCGCGCGGGCTCGGTGTCGTACTTGAGACCGAGCATGATGAGTGCGTCGCCGAGGCCGGTGAATCCGAGGCCCACGCGGCGCTTGGCCATCGCTTCCTTGCGCTGCGCCTCGAGCGGCCACGGCGTCACGTCGAGGACGTTGTCGAGCATGCGTACGGAGACCTCGACGACCGAGCCCAGCGATTCGAAGTCGATCGATGCGCCGGTCTCGAACGCGGAACGCACGAAGCGCGATACGTCGATCGAGCCGAGGTCGCAGCAGCCGTAGGGAGGTAACGGCTGCTCACCGCAGTTGTGGACATACAGGCCGTTCGCGTCGAAGGCGTTCACTTCATCCACTTCGACATCAAAGACCTCTTCCTCGGCATCGTGCTCGAGCGATTCGAAGGTGGCGAGAAAGCGTCCACGATTCATCGACCGCGCATACGTTGCCAAAGTCGCCGCGAGCCGCGTCGCCTTCTCCGCGTCGGAGAATCCGACCATGTCTGCGTAACGCTGCATGTTATCGCCCGCGATCACGAGTTCGTGCATCGCCTGGGTAGGATAGGACTGCATGCCGCCCTTGCCGTCGGGAAGCATTTTGTTGCCGGCTACACGACGAAACTTGTAAAGGGTCGCGTCGATGCCCAGTCTTCCAAGCATGCGCTGGACCGCTTCGAGGGCCGCTAGGTCGACCTGCGCCAGGCGGACTGAGACACCTTTCTGCTGCGAACCCTGCACCGAGCCATCCGCGTCGAAATAGCCTCTCAGAAATCCACGATAGAAGTCAGAGGAGGCGCGCTCGATCTCCGGAGTGACAGTCTTGTGGCCGTGTCGCATGCCTAGCGAATAGGCTAGGTCACGAAGCGCGCGCATCGCGAGACGATAGTGCCCAGGGTGCCCGGTTACCCTTTGCCATCCCTCGAAATCGGAGCGGTGCGGCAATTTCATCGCCGCGACTTGCGCGGCTGCCATGATTCCTGCCACTCCCGGCGAGAAGGTCACATCGCCGTTGGCTTCGCGGACGAGGCCGGGATCCCAAGCGCCCAACACTCCGACGCTCTCTTTGAGGTGACCGTCGCCGATAAGCATTCCCATCAGTAGCCCTTCGTCGAAGCCGTAGCGGCCCTCCCAACGAACGGTGAAACGATGATTGTGCACAGCGACCGTGTCTCCCGGAGACAGGTGGCGCGCCTCCACCCACTCGGTTTCCAGACGGAAACGCGTCTTATGCCAGACGCGAAGGACTCGATGGTTCGCGGTCGTGCGGACTTGGTGACCTTCCTTCGTCCGCAAGCGGAAGACTTGTCTCTTTCCGGTGGAGAAGAAACCCTCTGACAACGTGCGGTATGCGCGCCCATCGACCACCGCCTCGAAGACCCTGCCGATCAGCTCCGATACTTGGCGC
Organism: Usitatibacter sp.; assembly: GCA_046590805.1. Classification (GTDB taxonomy): domain Bacteria; phylum Pseudomonadota; class Gammaproteobacteria; order Burkholderiales; family Usitatibacteraceae; genus Usitatibacter. Next base: position 3,505 of record JBKJTM010000488.1, on the reverse strand, counting down.
GGACCTTCGGAAGTCATGACCCATGTGTCGGCAGGGACACAGGGATTGGTCGCCTCCAACCCCTCGCAGTAGTGCAGGTTGTTGTCCCGATTCATGCGATCGAGAAACAACACGCCGGGCTCCGCGTGATCGTATGTCGAGCGCATGATCTGCTCCCAGAGATCGCGCGCCTTCATCTTGCGATAGACCCACATTCCGTCGCCGCGCAGGTACGCGCCCGCTTCCTTCACGTCCTGCGCCGGCTCGGCCTTGTGCGCGAGCTCGATCTCGACATCGCCCTCGACCGATTGCATGAAGGCGTCGGTGATGCCCACCGAGACATTGAAGTTGGTGAGATCGCCCGCGTCCTTCGCGTGCACGAAGCTCTCGATGTCCGGATGGTCGCAGCGCAGCACTCCCATCTGCGCGCCGCGCCGCGCGCCCGCCGATTCCACCGTCTCGCACGACTGGTCGAAGACCCGCATGTACGAGATCGGGCCGCTCGCGCGCGAGTTGGTGCCGCGCACCATCGCGCCCGCGGGCCGGATCGAGGAGAAGTCGTAGCCCACGCCACCGCCGCGGCGCATGGTCTCGGCGGCCTCGGCGAGCGCGGTGTAGATGCCGGGGCGGCCGTCGACCACCTCGGTGATCGAGTCGCCCACCGGCTGCACGAAGCAATTGATGAGCGTGGCGGTGAGCGACGTGCCCGCGGCGGAATTGATCCGGCCGGCGGGGATGAAGCCCTTCTCCTGCGCCTCCAGGAAGCGCGCTTCCCAGTGGGCGCGGCGCGCTTCGGGCTCGCTAGCGGCCAGCGCCCGCGCGACCCGCGCGCGCACCTGCGCCACAGTGGTCTCGCCGCCCTTGGCGTATTTTTCGAGCAGCACCTCGCGCGAGATCGCCTGCTCGGGCAGCGTTTCGCGCGTGGCGTTGCGTCGCGGCGGGCGTGCGGTTTGTGACATGATTGAAGGCCCCTGCGGCGTTAAGTCCGGGGCTCAATTTTACTCCCCGCCAGCCCCGCCATAGCGGGGAATATCCCGCCGCCTTGAGGAATGTCATGACCGAAATCGCAACACTCGCCGGCGGATGCTTCTGGTGCCTGGAGGCCGTGTTCGACCAGCTGAAGGGGGTCACCTCGGTTGAGTCTGGCTACATGGGCGGGCAGAGGCCCGACCCGACCTACGAGGAGGTCTGCGGCGGCGCGAGCGGCCATGCCGAGGTGGTGCAGGTCACCTTCGATCCCGCGGTGCTCGCCTATGACGACCTGCTGAGCGTGTTCTTCGCGATCCACGATCCGACGCAGTTGAACCGCCAGGGCAACGACGTGGGCACCCAGTACCGCTCGGCGATCTTCCACCACTCCGCCGGCCAGGAGCTCGCGGCCCGGGCGCTCATCGCCAGGCTCGGCGCCGAAAGGCTTTTCCGCGCGCCGATCGTGACCGAAATCACGCCCGCCTCGCAGTTCTTCATCGCCGAGGACCACCACCAGGAGTACTTCGCGCGCGTGGGCGCGGGCAACCCCTACTGCAGCGCCGTGATCGAGCCCAAGGTCGCCAAGTTTCGCAAGAATTTTGTGGAAAGACTCAAGCGCTAGTAGACTCGCCCGCATGCGCGGCCATTCGGCCGCAATCCACGGAATCGGGATGCAGGGAGAAGCCTCGGGCTGCGTGCTGTTCGCCGACGTGAGCGGCAGCACGAAGCTCTACGAGATAGTCGGCGACAAGGCGGCGCATGCCGCGATCGACCTTTGCGTGAAGCTCTTTTCCGCGCTCGCCGAGCAGCATGGCGGGCGCGTGATCAAGACCATCGGCGACGAGGTGATGGCGATCTTCCCCTCGGCGGCGCAGGCGGCGAGGGCCGCGATCGATATCCAGCTCGGCGTGAACGAGATGGCGCCCGTGGACAAGGTCCGCCTCGGCGTGCGCATCGGGCTGCACTTCGGCCCGGTGGTCGAGCGCGATGGCGACGTTTTCGGCGACACCGTGAACCTCGCCGCGCGGTTGACCGAGATGGCCGCCAAGGGCCAGATCATCACCTCGCTCGACACGGTGCAGAAGCTGGAGCCGATCCAGCGGCTGGACTGCCGCACGCTCTACGATATCCAGGTGAAGGGCAAGGAGAAGGGCGTGCCGCTCTGCGAGGTGCTGTGGAGCGACACCGACGACGCCACTACCCTGGTCGCGCAGCACGCCACCACCGACGCGGGCGAAGCGCTCCGCATCGTCTACAAGACGCGCGTGATCGAGCTTTCCGAGGAGCATCCCTCGCTGGTGCTGGGGCGCGATGCCACCGTCGACCTGGTGGTGCCCGACCGGATGGCCTCGCGCACCCACTGCGTGATCGAACGCCGCCAGAGCAAGTTCGTCATCGCCGACCGCAGCGCCAACGGGACCTTCATCACCATCGTCGGCGACCGCGAGCTCGTCCTGCGCCGCGAGGAGACGATGCTGCGCAACCATGGCTTCATCGCCCTGGGCCAGTCACGCTCGACCGCCACCGAGCTGGTCGAGTTCTTCTGCGAATAGACAAGGGATCCCATGGGCATCAAGGACATGTTCGGCGGCGGGAAGAAGAAGGCTGAATTCCGCGAAAAGGCCAAGGAGGTGGTGGGCACCGGCAAGCTCACCTCGGGCAAGGCCGAGGAGCTGAGGAAGCTCCACCAGGACCAGGGCATGAATCCCGGCGACGACAAGACGATGCTGCGCAAGGAGATCTACAACAAGGCGGTGAGCACCGCCAAGGCGCGCGGCAAGCTATCCGACGCCGAGGCGAGCGAGCTCGCGAAGATCCAGAAATTCCTCGAGCTTCGCGACGACCAGGTGGAGCGCACCAAGTGGGACCTGAACCGCCTGCGCACGCTGACCGAGATCCGCCAGGGGAACCTGCCGACGGTGTCGGCGCAGAGCCCGGCGATGCGCGGCGCGCAGCTGTCCGCCGGCGAGGTGGCGCACTACGCGGTGCAGGTCTCGGTGCTCGACCGCCCGAACACCGGCGGACGCAACGGCGTGCAGGTGAAGTGGGGCGTGCCCTACGTGATCAACTCGGCCAAGGGGGATTGCCTCCCGGCCGAGGGCGCCAAGGACGTCGGCGAGGGCTACCTGCTGGTCACCGGCAAGCGCCTCTACCTCAAGGGCGAGACGCGCTCGGCGGCGGTGGAGTACTCCCCGCAGGCGAGCCTTTATCTCTATTCCGATGGCGTGCGCATCGAGCGCACCGTCGGGCACACGCTGCTCAAGTTCAAGTCCGGCTCCGGCGAGACCGCGGAGATCATCGGCGAGCTGCTCGCGGCGTTGATGAAGTAGACGGAGGACGGGAATGGGCATCAAGGACTGGTTCGGCGGCGAGAAGGCGAAGAGGAAGGAGCAGTTGCGCGACAGGGTGAAGGAGGCGGTGTCGGACGGCAAGCTGTCGAGCTCCGACATGATGGAGATCAAGGCCCTGCAGCAGGAGCTCGACGTCACGCCCGCGGCGGACGACAGGACGGAGCTGCGTCGCGAGATCTACAACGAGGCGGTCGGCGCCGCCAAGG
>JBKJTM010000230.1:0-10226 GCA_046590805.1 Usitatibacter sp. | reverse complement strand
GAACGTCTTCCGCATCGCCAAAGAAGCGGTGATGAAGGCGGGGCAGTACGCCTACCGCGACCGCCGCAACAAGAAGCGCGACTTCCGCGCTCTCTGGATCACCCGCATCAACGCGGGTGCGCGGGATTCGGGCGTCACCTACAGCCAGTTCATGGCGGGCCTGAAGAAGGCCGGCATCGAAGTGGACCGCAAGGTACTCGCCGATCTCGCGGTATTCGACAAGCCTGCATTCGGCAAGATCGTCGAGCAGGCCAAAGCGAGCCTCGGGGCCTGAGGCTGACGTAACAAGCAAAAGGAAGGGGCTCGCAAGAGCCCCTTTTTTCATGCAACAACTAGAACAGATCGTCGCGGAAGGCTCCGCTGCCATTGCAGCGGTCGAGAGCGTCGCCGAGCTCGAGCAGGTCAAGGCGCGCTTCCTCGGCAAGTCCGGCTCGCTCACCGAACTGCTGAAGGGACTCGGCAAACTCTCTGCCGAGGAGCGGCCGCGCGCCGGGGCGGCCATCAACCAGGCGAAGGTCCGGGTCGAGGCGCTGGTGCAGGCGCGCCGCGATGCGCTCCTCGCACGCAAGCTGGATTCGCGCCTCGCCGCGGAATCGGTCGACGTCACCATGCCCGGCCGCCGCCAGGGTCCCGGTGGGTTGCATCCGATATCGCGCGCCCAGGAGCACGTCGAGCGGCTCTTCGCGAGCATGGGCTTCGCGGTGGCCGACGGCCCCGAGATCGAGGACGATTTCCATAATTTCACGGCCCTCAGGATGTTCCCCGACCATCCGTCGCGCAGCATGCAGGACACCTTTTACGTGGCCGGCTCCGACAAGGTGCTACGCACGCAGACTTCGCCCGTGCAGATCCGCTACATGCAATCGCACCAGCCGCCGATCCGCATCATCTGCCCGGGGCGCGTGTACCGGAAGGACCACGACGCGACGCATTCGCCGATGTTCCACCAAGTCGAGGGACTGTGGGTGGACGAGGGCATCAGCCTCGCGGACCTGAAGGGCACCATCACCCAGTTCTGCCGCGCGTTCTTCGAGCGCGACGACATCGGCATCCGCTTCCGCCCCTCGTACTTCCCGTTCGTGGAGCCCGGCGTCGAGATCGACATGGAGTGGTCGCACAAGGACGGGCAGGTGACCTATCTCGAGATCGCGGGCGCCGGCGTCGTGCATCCGGACGTGCTGCGCAACGGCAACATCGACCCGGAGAAGTACTCGGGATTCGCGTTCGGCATGGGCCTGGATCGGCTCGCGATGCTCAAGTACGGCGTGGACGACCTGCGGCTCTTCTTCGAGAACGACATGAAGTTCCTGGAGCAATTCCGTTGAAGGTCTCGGTGAAGTGGCTGAAGGAGCTGGTCGCGATCGGCGACATGCCGGTCGAGAAGCTCGCGCACGCGCTCACCATGGGCGGGCTCGAGGTCGAGGAGATCTCGCCGGTCGCGGCGGCGTTCTCCGGCATTGTCGTGGGCCACGTGAAGAGCGTGGCGCCGCACCCCAATGCCGACAAGCTGCGCGTGACCACGGTCGATGCCGGAACCGGAGAGACGCTCACGATCGTCTGCGGCGCTCCCAACGTGGCCGAAGGCCAGAAGGTGCCCTGCGCGCTGGTCGGCGCGAAGCTGCCGGGCCTGGAGATCAGGAAGGCCAAGCTTCGCGGCGTCGAATCGAGCGGCATGCTGTGCTCGGCGCGCGAGCTCGGGCTCTCGCAGGACCACGCGGGGCTGCTAGTCCTCGAGGACAACGCGCCGGTGGGGCGGGACATCCGCGAGGTCCTCGATCTCGACGACGTCTACCTCACCCTCAAGCTCACGCCCAACCGCGGCGACTGCCTCTCGATGGCCGGCATAGCGCGCGACGTCGCGGCGATCACGGGGGCCGCCCTCACGCTCCCCGCCGCGCCGGGCGTCGCCGTGCAGAGCGACGCGAGGCGCGAGGTGAAGATCTCGGCGCCGGCCGCGTGCGGGCAGTACTTCGGGCGCGTGATCCAGGGCCTGGACGCGCGTGCCGCGACGCCCGCATGGATGGCGCGCCGCCTCGAGCGCGCGGGATTGCGGGCCATCAGCCCGCTGGTGGACATCACCAACTACGTGATGCTCGAGCGCGGCCAGCCGATGCACGCCTTCGACGACGCCAAGCTGCGCGGTCCGATCGACGTTCGCTTCATGAAGCCCGGCGAGCGCGTGAAACTGCTGAACGAGCAGGAGGTCGAGTATCGCGACGGCCTCCTCGCGATCACCGACGCGTCCGGCCCGGTGGCCCTCGGCGGCGTTATGGGCGGCCACGATTCGATGGTCGGCGAGAGCACCACCGATGTCTTCTTCGAGGCTGCCTACTTCGCTCCCCCGGCGGTCCAGGGCAAGACCCGCGAACTGGGACTGGCCAGCGACGCAGCCTATAGATTCGAGCGCGGGGTGGATCCCGCGTCCTGCGCCGGCGCCATCGAGCGCGCCACGGCGCTCGCCCTGGAGATCTGCGGCGGCAAGCCCGGCCCGCTGAGCCACGCGCGCGGCGAGCTCCCCGGCCGGACCGCGATCCTCGTGCGACCGGATCGCGTGCGGGGGCTGCTGGGCTACGCCGTCGACGACACCGAAATGTTCCGGATCCTCGAGCGCCTCTCCTGCGCGCCGGATCGCGGTCCGCAGGGCATCCGCGCGACCCCGCCCAGCTGGCGCTTCGACCTCGCCATCGAGGAAGACCTGGTCGAGGAGATCGCGCGCATCCACGGCTATGAGCACGTTCCGGCCGTCGCGCCGCGCGCCGCGGTGCCGATGCTGCCGTTGCGCGAAGGCGAGCGCAGCCGCTTCGACCTGCGCCACCAGCTCGCCGACCTGGGCTACCAGGAGGTGATCAACTACAGCTTCGTGGCTGAGGACTGGGAGGAGGACTTCGCCGGCCGCAGGGCTCCGGTGCGCCTCGCCAACCCGATCGCGAGCCCGATGGGCGCGATGCGGACCACGCTCCTCGGCGGCCTGATGCAGACGCTGCGCGCAAACCTGAACCGCGGCGAGGATCGCGTCCGGATCTTCGAGATCGGCCGCTGCTTCGATGGCGAGGCGGCCGACATGGCGGTCCAGCCGGAGCGCGTCGCCGCGCTGGCTTTTGGCGCCCGATGGCCGGAGCAATGGGGGGAGAAGGGCGCGCCGGTCGATTTCTTCGACGCCAAAGGCGATGTAGAGGCCCTGGCGACCCCGCGCGGCTTCGAATTCGCTTCCGCAAGCCACCCGGCCGCGCATCCGGGACGATGCGCCGCTGTGAGCTGGCAGGGTCGCTCGATCGGTACCGTGGGCGAGCTCCACCCCCGGTTACAACAGAAATACGAGCTCGCCTCAGCGCCGGTGTTCTTCGAGCTCCTCGTCGCGCCCTTGCTGGAGGGGGCGATCCCGGCTTTTTCCGGGGTGTCGCGGATGCCGGCCGTGAGGCGCGACATCGCCTTTTCGGTGGCGGAAAGCGTTACTTCCGGGGCTATTCTGAAGGCCCTCCGTGGGGCGCTCCCGGCCCTGGTCCGGGGGGTCGAAGTGTTCGATCAGTACCGCGGAAAAGGGGTCGAGGCTGGCCAAAAAAGCCTTGCCCTACGGATAGTTATGCAGGATACTGATAGGACTTTGACAGATTCCGAGGTCGAGGCAATGATCGCCTCCGCCTGGGGTCTCCTCCGCGAACAATTCAAAGCCAAGCCGCGCACGTGAAAGACAAAGTCACCCTCACCAAGGCCGAGCTGGCTGACCTCATGTTCGAAAAGGTCGGGCTGAACAAGCGCGAGGCCAAGGACATGGTCGAGTCGTTCTTCGAGGAGATCCGGATCGCCCTGGAGCGTGGCGAGATGGTGAAACTCTCCGGCTTCGGCAACTTCCAACTGAGGAAGAAGCCGCAGCGGCCGGGGCGCAACCCGAAGACGGGAGAAGAGATCCCAATCACCGCACGGCGCGTGGTCACCTTTCACGCGAGCCAAAAGCTGAAGAGCCTGGTGGAGAAGTCCTTCAATGGCCATGGAGAACCTGGCGACGACTGAACTTCCGGCCATCCCCGCCAAGCGCTATTTCACGATCGGCGAAGTTAGCGAGTTGTGCGGGGTGAAGCCGCATGTGCTCCGGTACTGGGAGCAGGAATTCACGCAGCTGAAGCCCCTGAAGCGCCGCGGCAACCGGCGCTATTACCAGCACCACGAGGTGCTGCTGATCCGCCGCATCCGCGAGCTCCTCTACGAGCATGGCTTCACCATCAACGGAGCCCGCAACCGCCTTGATGAGCATGCGCCGCATCGCGATGCCTCCGGCACCAAGACGATGACGGTGCCTCAGCCGATCTCCCCTGGCAACATCCGCAAGGAATTGAAGAGCATCCTCAAGATGCTTGAGCGCTGACGCTTCGTCCGGTCATGGTCATGGGAAACCCGATGACCGTGAAGGACACATTCCCGCCGGGAAAAGTCCACATCACCTGGCTGGACAGCGACGGGCTTTCGCAATGGAAGCAGCGCTTCGAGTTCAACCAGCATGCGTACTACCAGGCGTACTGGACCAAGGACGCATCGCCCGAGCGCAAGGAGGAAGGACAATGCACTCGCCAGTAGCGGGCCCTGTATACTATTTGGCTCGGTCGGGGCGTAGCGCAGCCTGGTAGCGCACCTGCATGGGGTGCAGGGGGTCGGAGGTTCGAATCCTCTCGCCCCGACCAACGGAAACAAGTCAATGCCGGTTTGCGAAAGCGAACCGGCATTTTCATTTGGCCCCGCAAGCGCACGCTCCAAGGTCGTGGACAACACGCCGGGGAACAAGGAAAATCCAACCATCCGACCGGGAGAGCGCGTCCCAGCGACGCCGCCGAAGGGGTAGCACCCGCAAACTCTCAGGCCAAAGGACCGGTAGGAAACGGAAGGAATTCCGGACTCTGGAGAGAGGCGGCACATCCGCCCACCGAAGGGGCGCGCGAAAGGCGAAGAACCTTTCGTAATCTCTCAGGTACCAAGGACAGAGGGGTCATCCAGGCGAACCGCCTGCATGACCCCTTTTTCGTTCCTGGACCGGAGGGTGATTTTGCCGAAGACCACGCCACTGAATGCAGTCCACCGCGCCGCTGGCGCACGCATGGTCGACTTTGGCGGCTGGGACATGCCGGTCCACTACGGCTCCCAGGTGGAGGAGCACCACGCGGTCCGGCGCGACGCCGGCCTCTTCGACGTCTCCCACATGCAGGTCGTGGAGGTCACCGGCAAGGGCGCGCGCGCCTTCCTGCAGCGCCTGCTGGCCAACGACGTCGCCAAGCTGAGGACTCCGGGCAAGGCGCTCTACTCGTGCATGCTCACCGAGGAGGGCGGCGTGGTGGACGACCTCATCGTCTACTTCTTCGACGACCGGACGTTCCGCATGGTCGTGAATGCCGGCACCGCGGAGAAGGATCTCGCGTGGATGGACAAGGCGCGGGCCGCCAGCGGCGCGGAGGTCATGATCGAGCCGCGCGGCGACCTTGCGATCATCGCCACCCAGGGCCCGAAGGCGGGCGAGCGCTTCGGCAAGGCGTTTCCCGGGACCGTGACCGCGACCACGGGCCTGGTTCCCTTCAGCGCAGCGCGCGTGGGCGAGATGATGATTGCGCGCACCGGATACACCGGCGAGGAAGGGTTCGAGTTGATCCTGCCTGCGTCGCTTGCCGCCGCCACCTGGGAGAAGCTGGTGGCCGCCGGGGCACGCCCCGCGGGCCTTGGCGCCCGCGACACGCTGCGCCTCGAAGCCGGCATGAACCTGTACGGCCAGGACATGGACGAGAACGTATCGCCGCTGGATGCCGGGCTCGGGTGGACTGTCGACATGAAGAGCGATCGCGCCTTCACCGGCCGGCAAGCTCTCGAGTCCCGGGGGCAGGGCCGGCAGTTCGTGGGCCTCCTCCTCGTCGACGCGGGCGGCGTGTTGCGCGCGCACCAGAAAGTGAAGAGCGATGCGGGCGACGGCGAAGTCACCAGCGGCACCTTCTCGCCCACCCTCGGGCGCTCGATCGCGCTCGCTCGCGTGCCGCTGGCATTGAAGCCCGGCGATACCGTCCATGTCGTCGTTCGCGACAAGCCGCTCGCCGCGCGAGTGGTGAAGGCCCCCTTCGTACGCAACGGCAAGATCCTCGTGAATCTCGAAAAGGAAGCCCCATGAACCTTCCGCAAGACCTCCGCTACACCGCCTCGCACGAATGGGTGCGAAGAGAATCCGACGGCAGCGTGAGCATCGGCATCACCGATCACGCCCAGGAGCAACTGGGCGATATCGTCTTCGTCGAGGCGCCGCAGCCGGGCCGCAAGGTGAAGGCCGCCGAATCGATCGGCGTGGTCGAGTCGGTGAAGGCGGCGTCCGACATCTATGCGCCGATCGCGGGCGAGGTGGTTGCCGCCAACGCCGACCTCTCCGCCGCGCCTGAGAAGGTGAACGAGGATGCGTTCGCCGCCTGGATGTTCCGCATCAAGCCCGACAACCCTTCCGACATCGACAAGCTGCTCGACGCCGCGGCGTACGAGAAATCCGCTTCCTGAATCCCCAAGGCGATCTCATGCCCGATACCCCCATCGCTTCCGGACGCGGCGCGACCCTCGCGGAGCTCGAGGACCACGGCGCCTTCATCCGCCGCCACATCGGTCCGGACCACGACGACCAGGCTGCGATGCTCGTGGCGCTCGGCTTCGCTTCCCGCGAGCAGCTCATCGACGCGGTCATCCCGCCCGCGATCCGCCGCAAGGAGCGCATGGACCTGCCGTCCCCGCGCACCGAGGGCGAGGCGCTCGCCGCCCTGCGCCGCATCGCCGGCAGGAACCAGGTCTTCAAGTCGTACATCGGGCAGGGCTATTACGCGACCTACACGCCCGGCGTGATCCTGAGGAACGTCTTCCAGAATCCCGCGTGGTACACCGCGTATACGCCCTACCAGCCGGAGATCTCGCAGGGCCGCCTCGAGGCGCTGATCAACTTCCAGACGATGATCGCGGAGCTGACCGGGCTCGACATCGCCAATGCCTCGATGCTGGACGAGGCCACGGCCGCGGCCGAGGCGATGACGCTCTGCCTGCGCTCGACCCGATCGGCCTCGCGCACCTTCGCGGTGGCCGACGACGTGTTGCCCCAGTCGATCGACGTGGTGCGCACGCGGGCGAAGCCCCTGGGCATCGAGGTGCGCGTGGTCGCCGCCGATCGGCTCGGCGAGGTCGATGCCTTCGCGGCGCTGGTGCAGTATCCGGGCGCGGACGGCGAGGTTCGCGACTTCGCGGCGCTCGCCGACAGGCTGCACGATCGCGGCGGCCACCTCATCGCCGCCGCGGACCTCCTTGCGCTCACGATCCTCAAGCCTCCGGGCGAGTGGGGCGCCGATGTCGCCGTCGGCAGCGCGCAGCGCTTCGGCGTTCCGGTGGGCTTCGGCGGGCCGCATGCGGGCTACATGGCGGTGCGCGATGCGCTGAAGCGCAGCATGCCGGGGCGCCTCGTCGGCGTCACCGTCGACGCGCAGGGCAATCCCGCGTACCGCCTTGCACTGCAGACGCGCGAGCAGCACATCCGCCGCGAGAAGGCGACCTCCAACATCTGCACCGCGCAGGTGCTGCTGGCGGTGATGGCTTCGATGTACGCTGTCTACCATGGCCCGGTGGGTCTGGAGCGCATCGCGCGCCGCGTGAGCCGCCTTACTGTCGTGCTGCGCGCGGGCCTCGAGCGCCTGGGCTTCAAGGCGCAGGGCGAGGCGTTCTTCGATACCCTCACCGTCGCCGCCGGCGACAAACGCCCGGCGATCATCGAGCGCGCGCGCGAGGCGCGGATGAATTTCCGGTTGCTCGATGCCTCGCGTCTCGGCATCTCGCTCGACGAGACCACCACGGCAGCCGACGTGGCCGCCATCTGGCGCGTGTTCGCCGGCGCTGCCGCGGTGCCCGACGTGAAGGAGATCGAGCGCGCGGCCTGCGCGCCGATCCCCGCCGCGCTGGAGCGCGCGAGCGCCTACCTCACCCACCCGATCTTCAACCGCCACCACTCCGAGACCGAGATGCTGCGCTACCTCAGGCGCCTCGCCGACAAGGACGTGGCGCTCGACCGCTCGATGATCCCACTGGGCTCCTGCACCATGAAGCTCAACGCGACGAGCGAGATGATCCCGGTCGGCTGGCTGGAATTCGCGCACATCCACCCATTCGCTCCCGCCGAGCAGTGGGAGGGCTACCGGGAGATGATCGAGGGGCTCGAGGAGCGCCTCGCCAAGGCGACCGGCTACGCGGCCGTGTCGCTGCAGCCGAACGCGGGCTCCCAGGGCGAATACGCAGGGTTGCTGGTGATCAAGGCGTGGCACGAGAGCCGCGGCCAGGGCCATCGCAACATCTGCCTCATTCCCAGCTCGGCGCATGGCACCAACCCGGCCTCCGCGCAGATGGCCGGCATGCAGGTGGTGGTGGTCGGCTGCGACACCGCCGGCAACGTGGACCTGGCGGAGCTCGAGGCGAAGGCGGCGCAGCACGCGAAGAACCTTGCCGCGATCATGGTCACCTATCCGTCGACCCACGGCGTATTCGAGGCGAGCATCACGAAGGTGTGCGAGATCGTGCACCGCCACGGCGGCCAGGTGTACGTAGATGGCGCCAACATGAACGCGATGGTGGGCCTGTGCGCGCCCGGCCAGTTCGGCGGCGACGTGTCGCACCTGAACCTGCACAAGACCTTCTGCATTCCGCATGGCGGCGGGGGGCCGGGTGTGGGTCCCGTCGCCGTGGCCGCGCACCTGGCGGAGTTCCTGCCGGGGCACCGCTACCTCGCGGCGTCGCCGCAGGCGATCGGCCCGGTGTCGGCCGCGCCCTTCGGCAGCGCCTCGATCCTGCCGATCTCGTGGATGTACATCGAGATGATGGGCGCCGAGGGCCTCACCGCGGCGACCGAGGTCGCGATCCTCAACGCGAACTACGTCGCCCGCCGCCTTGCGCCCCATTACCCGGTGCTCTATGCGGGCCCCGGCGGGCTGGTCGCGCACGAGTGCATCCTCGACCTCAGGCCGATCAAGGAGGGCTCGGGCATCGCCGTCGACGATGTCGCCAAGCGCCTCATCGACTACGGCTTCCACGCGCCGACGATGTCCTTCCCGGTCGCCGGCACGCTCATGGTCGAGCCGACCGAGAGCGAGGACCTCACCGAGATCGACCGCTTCTGCGACGCGATGATCGCCATCCGTGGCGAGATCGAGCAGGTCGCCCGTGGCGAGGTCTCGGCAACCGACAGCGTGCTGCACCATGCCCCGCACACGGCAGCCTGCCTGGTCGAGGAGTGGGACCACCCCTACGACCGCAAGCTGGCGGCATTCCCTGTCGGTGTGGACAAGCTCTCGAAGTACTGGCCACCGGTACGTCGTCTGAACGAGTCCTACGGCGACCGCCACCTCATCTGCTCGTGCCCCCCACCTGAGGCGTTCGAGGACTGAGCGAGGCCGCGGGGCCGCCGAGGCTCTCCATGCGGATGCGTGACCCTGCCTGCTGCTTGAGAACGAGCAGCTGGTGGGGGATTCGCGTACGCAGCTCGGCAACGTGGCTGACGATGCCGACTGCCCTGCCTCCCTCTCGCAGGGTGTCAAGCACGGCCATCACCTGCTCAAGGCTCTCTTCGTCGAGCGAGCCGAAACCCTCGTCGACGAACAGCGTCTGAAGGTCGAAACCACCAGCCTCGGCGCGCACGGCGTCGCCCATTCCCAGGGCAAGGGCAAGGGAGGCCATGAACGCCTCACCTCCGGACAGCGACGATGTCTCACGGGTCTGCCCTGTCCAGGCATCCCTGACCAGCAGACCCAGGCCGCTGCGCGCTCCCTTGGCGGCGCGGGCGTCTGTGTACTCCAGGGTGTAGCGGCCATCGCTCATGGTAAGGAGGCGCTCGTTGGCCAGGTCGGCAATCTCTGCCAGTCGCGAGGCCAGGACGTATGAGGACAGGCGCATACGCAGGGCGTTGTCTGCGCTGTTGCCCGCAAAGCAGTCGGCCAGCTCCTGCACCAGATGCGCCTCCTGGTGAACCGGACCAAGCTCACCCAGTGCGCTGTGAACCGTCGCAGAGAGGGCCTGTAGCTCTCGTGCCGCCTGTTCGGAAAGGGTGTGTCGCCGGCCTGCTTCGTCCAGGGAGGCTGTCGCCTTCTGGTGTGCCTCCCTCAGCACGTCCAGGTCAGGAGTCGGCAGCCTCAGCGCACTCGCCACGTCGGACTGGGCGAGCAGTGCGGTGGCCTGCGCCCGCTGCTGCTCGGCGG
>JBKJTM010000205.1:0-2880 GCA_046590805.1 Usitatibacter sp. | reverse complement strand
ATCGGCGTGTCCGGGTGGCTCGCGCGCAGGGCGAGCGCGCCATCGAGCTCCAGGGTCCCGAAGCCATCCGCTGCCGGAAGAGCGCGCGCAACGCGAGCGAGGCCGTGTCCGTAGCCGTTCGCCTTCACCACCGCGAAGACGCGCGAAAGGGGCGCCGCGCGCTTTGCGGCAACGTAGTTGTGCGCCAACGCGGCGAGCGAAATCCTCGCCTGAATCGGTCGGGGCATCAGTACCCCGGGGACCCCGAGTAGTTCTCGAAACGCGTGTGCTTGCCGAGGAAGGTGAGCTTCACCGTGCCGATCGGGCCGTTACGCTGCTTGCCGATGATGATCTCGGCGATGCCCTTGTCGGGGGAGTCATCGTTGTACACCTCGTCGCGGTAGACGAAGAGGATCAGGTCCGCGTCCTGTTCGATCGCCCCCGATTCCCTCAGGTCCGACATCACCGGGCGCTTGTTGGGACGCTGCTCGAGGGAGCGGTTCAACTGCGACAGCGCCATCACCGGCACCGAGAGCTCCTTGGCCATCGCCTTGAGGCCGCGGGAAATCTCGCTGATCTCCGTGGCGCGGTTCTCCGAACCGGAGTCTTTTCCCTGCATCAGCTGGATGTAATCGACGACGATCAGGCCCAGGCCGCCGTACTCGCGCCACTTGCGGCGCGCGCGGGCGCGGAGCTCCAGGGGATTCAGCGCCGGCGTCTCGTCGATGAGGAGCGGGGCCTCGTTCAGCTTGCCGAGCGCCATGCCAAGGCGATCCCAGTCGGGTGGGTCCAGGCGACCGGTACGAAGCTTCTGCGCATCCACCTTGCCGACGGAGCTCAGCAGGCGCGTGGCGAGCTGGGTGCCGCCCATTTCCATCGAGAAGATCAGCACCGGGAGTTTGAGCTCGAGGGCGATGTGCTCGGCCATGTTCAGGGCGATACTAGTCTTGCCCATACTCGGTCTTCCGGCGACGATGATCAGGTCCCCGTCCTGCAACCCCGTGGTCATTTCGTCCAGGTCCACGAAGCCGGTAGCCTTGCCGGTGACCGACGCGGGGTTGCGATGCAGCTCGTCCAGGCGGCTCATCACCTCCGCGAGCACCGTGGACATCTTGGTGAAGCTCTCCGACGACCGCCCGCCCTTCTCGCCGATCTCGAGGATCTTGGTCTCGGCTTCGTCCAGGAGCTGCCTCGCCTCGCGCCCCTGGGGGGAATAGGCGGTATCGGCGATCGAGGTGCCGACTTCAGCGAGCTTCCGCATGATCGCGCGCTCGCGCACGATCTCCGCATAGCGGCGGATGTTGGCGGCAGATGGGGTGCCCGACGCGAGTTGGTGGAGGTAGGCGAGTCCTCCCACGTCCTGGATCTCGCCCGTGGTTTTCAGGAGCTCGGTCACCGTCAGCACGTCGGCGGGGCGGTTCTCCTCGACAAGGCGCGTGATCGACCGCCACAGGATGCGGTGGTCGGCGCGGTAAAAATCCGACTCGGAGATCACATCACCGATGCGATCCCACGCGGAATTGCTGAGGAGGAGCCCGCCAAGTACCGCCTGCTCCGCCTCCACCGAATGCGGCGGGAGGCGAAGCGACTCGATCTGGGCGTCGCCCGGGACGGGACGGGGAAAACGGTCGGAACCAGCGGGCGCCGAGGGCATAGTAGTTTTATCTCCCTGAGAAGCGACTGCGGCTACCGCGACCGCGAAGAGCGAGTCTGCACACTGCGAACTTTGGATACAACGGATAAACCTGTGGATAAGGTGTGTGCAAGCCGTGTGTGACGGGGTATTAGCTGTGCAGGGAAAATAGCCCACGGGAAGCTCACCAGCTGAGCTACCGCGGCACCTCAGACCGGTTTCAGCCCTTCCAGCGCAAGGCTTCCTTCGAAGCGGCTAGCCTCCTCTACTTCCGCAAAGCGCGGGTCCTCGCTGTCGCCGATCACGCAGCGACGGACTCTCATGAAACCGCACTCCTGGAGTTGACGCGTCAGCGTCTTCTCGTCCCACAGCCAGAGATGCCGGCTGTTGCCCAATGCCCTACTGAGCCAGCCAGCAAGCCCTCCCTCGCGAGCTTCTTCGCCCAGACCCGATTGCGACATGAATCGGTGACCCGCGTCGTCCGCCCCGTCCTCGACATAGGCGCGGGCAAGCTGCCCCAGGTCCGGGACGACCAGCCTGAAGATCCCGCCCGGCGCGAGGTAATTGAAGGTATTGCGCAGCGCCGCTTCGCAAACGCGTCGGGTCAGGTGCTCCAGGACATGAGAGCTGTAGATGCCGCTGCAGGAGCCGTGGGCAATGGGGAGCCCGCGCGTGATGTCGCCGTAGCGGACGTTCTTGGGAAAACGCTGCGCATTTCGCGTGTACAGCCGCCCGAGAAGCGGAGTCCTCTCGAAACGCAGGGTCGGGCTCGCGTCGAAATTGATCCAATCTGGCGGGGCGCTGAAGCCGCAGCCGTATTGCATGTAGTCAGCCATGATCGCCGATTCTATTTGACGTTAGGCCGGCTAGGCTGCGACGACGGTCGGTTAGACTGATCCAACAAAAATGGGAGTTTCGCATGCTGAGTTTTCGTTGGACGGAAATTGGAGCGCCTGCTGCGAACATGTGGTGCATCCCGGCGAGGAAGCGTCTTGGGCGGATCTCTTGGCCCCAACCGCCTCCACACGTTTATCGTTCCGAGAACCACCACCATGATCGAGGAAATTCCGTTTTCCTACGCAATCGTGGCCATTTCCAGGGCCAGGGCTTACCCGGCCGAGCATTGGCGCTGCGGGCTCGAAACCGGCTGCTATGAATGTGCTGCAATTTCTCGGTCGGCAAAGATGGGTCCGCCGCGGTATCCGCGAGCGGCTTGTCAGGTGCTTTGTGCGCCCTGAAACATCTACGGGGAAGTTCGAAACCGCATT
>JBKJTM010000105.1:0-7630 GCA_046590805.1 Usitatibacter sp. | reverse complement strand
CGATCCGACCGGCCGCGTGTTCCGCTTCACCCCCGCGACCAAGCCGGGACAGGGCGCCGGCCGGCTCGACTGCCTGGTGTCGAACGTGCCGAGCCCGAATGGCCTGGCGCTGGACACTTCGGGCAAGGCACTCCTGGTTTCCGCCACGCGCGCCAATGCGGTGTGGCGCGCGCCGCTGCTCGCCGACGGCTCGGTCTCCAAGATGGGAGCCTTCCGCACCTTCTTCGGCACGAGCGGCCCCGACGGCATGGCGGTGGATGCGGAGAACCGGGTGGTGGTGTGCCACGCGAGCCTGGGCGGCGCCTTCGTGCTCAATGAGCGTGGCGAAGTGACCCACTTCATCAAGTCGCCCTCGGGGTCGACCGTGACCAACGTCGCCTTCCGTCCCCGCACTTCCACCCTGGTGCTCACCGAGTCCGAGACCGGCACTCTCCTCGAGGCCGATCTTCCCGCCACCGGCGCGCCGCTCTTCTCCCACCAATAATTGGTGTCGGAGTCGATTATTTAATTCGACTCCGACACCATTTTTCGGGCGTGGCTGGTGACGCATTCCAGCACCCCGCGCTGCTCCTCGTTCTGGATGCGGGAGTGGACGACCGCGGTGAGGAGGCCCTGGTGGATGATTTTGGATTTCACCTTCAGGCGCTTGCCGGTGCCAGGCCCGATGTACCAGGCCGAGGCGGCGACCAGCGTCCAGTTCCCCGGGAGCGCCGCGCTGGCGGTGGCTGCGGCCAGGCCGAAGGTAACCCCTCCTTGCGCGTGGCCGACCCGGTTGCCGATATGCATGCCGTTCGGCGTCGAGCAGGTGGCGCCCCCGCGGACGCGGCGAGGCGCGTAGCCCCAGAATCCGGGGAGGAATGCGCCGCCGTGCACGGTCGCTGCGCGGGCACGTTCGAGCACCGCTTCCTCGGTCGAAGTGAGGTGGTCGGCCGCCAGCAGCTCCACCTTGCGGAGCGATGCCCGGCGCGGGAGGGGATGGGGCGCGGTCGGCTGATCCAGAAGCATGAATGCGCCGCTGCCGGTACCGACGAGGGTGCGTCCGCTGCGAATCTCGACCCGCGCGAGACCCTGCTTTTCCGAGACGCCCGCGACGAAGCCATCGAGCCGCGCATCGGCTTTGAGCCGGCCCACCCGCGGTTCTCCCGTCAGCTGCAGGTTCATGCTCACCGTGGCCAGCCGCGCCGCCGCGCCCACCGCTGAACGCATGCTCGAGGCGAGCGCCATGTCGGCCAGGAGGGCAAGGGCGCCCACGTTCATCTGGCCATCGGCATCGGCGCAGTGAGCGCCAACCTCCATCGACACCATCGCCCTCCCGCTGGCCACCCGCTCGTACGACAACTCGAGGAAGTGCCCCGGAAAGTTGAATCCGGGCGTGCGGTTGGCCGCGATCGCTGCCAAGACCCGGCGAATAATGGTGTCGGAGTCGATTTTCAAATTCGACTCCGACACCAATTATTGGGGCTGGATGCCGGCGTCCTTGACGACCTTCACCCAGCGCACGTTCTCGGCGCGCATGAAGCCGCCGAAGTCCGCCGGGGACATGAGGCGAATCTCGGCGCCCTCGTCGAGCAGGCGCTTCTTGACCGCCGGGTCGTTGACCACCTCGGCGACCGCCGCATTGATCTTCTGCACCACCTCGGCGGGCATGCCCTTCGGGCCCACCAGGCCGGTCCAGGTGCCGACGTCGAAATCGGCGATGCCCAGCTCGGCCATCGTCGGGACATCGGGAACGGCGGGGTTGCGCTCGCGGGCGGCCAGTCCGATCGCGCGCACCTTGCCGCCGCGGATCTGCGGCACCACCGCGGGAAGAGTGGCGAAGTTCACCTGCGCCTCCCCCGACATGATCGCCATCACCGAGGGCGAGCCGCCCTTGTAGGGAACATGGGTGATGTTCGCGCTCAGCGCGCGCACCAGCAGCTCACCCGACAGATGCCCCGGGGAGCCCACGCCCGAAGAGGAATAGAAGGTCGGCGACTTCGCGGCCAGGTCCTTCAGCTCGGCGATCGACTTGAACGAGGTCTGCGGCGAGCCGATCATGATCATCGGGTATGAGCACACCAGCGCGACCGGCGTGAAGTCGTTCAGCGGATGGAATCGCTGCTTGAGCAGGCCCGGGTTGATCGCGTGCACCGCCACCGTGGTCATGAGGAGCGTGTAGCCATCGGGCGGCGCCTGCAGCATCAGCTCGGCGGCGAAATCCCCCGCGCCTCCGGGCTTGTTCTCGATCACGATCGGCTGGCCCAGCTTCTCGGAGAGCTTGGGCGAGAGCAGCCGCGCGACCACGTCGGTGGAACCGCCCGGCGCGTAGCCGATCATGACCTTGATCGGTTTCTCGGGCCACGCGGCAGCCGCGGCGAGCGAAACGAACGACAGCACTGCGACGGCGAAACTGCGGAACATGCGGCTCTCCTCGATCATTTGCCCTTGAAGACGGGCTTTCTCTTTTCCATGAAGGCCTTGCGGCCCTCGGCGTAGTCTTCGCTCTCGAAGCAATCCATGATCAGGCGGCGCGAGAGCTCCAGGTCGAAGTCGTGGTCGAGCTTCATCACCTCCTGCATGATCCGCTTGCCGGCCTTGATGGTGAGCGGCGCGCCGGTGCAGATGGCCGTGGTGTACTCCGCGAGCAGGTCCTCAAGCTTGTCGGGCTCGGCGATGCGGTTCACGAGACCGATGCGAAGCGCCTCCGCGGCATCCAGCCGCCGCCCGGTGAAGAAGATGTCCTTGGCGAAGCCCGGGCCCACTAGTTGAACCAGGTTCTTCATCGCCGAGACGCGATAGCCGAGGCCGAGGCGCGAGGCGGGGACCGAGTAGACCGAAGAGGTCGACGCCACGCGCATGTCGCACGCGATCGCCACGTTCACGCCGCCGCCGATGCAGTACCCGCGGATCGAGGCGATGGTGGGCTTGGAGAACTCGAAGATGCCGGTCAACGCCGCTTCCGCCATCTGCTCGTAGCGCTTCACCGCCTCCTGGGCGGCCCGCATGTCCTCGAACTGCGAGATGTCGGCGCCGGAGACGAACGCCTTCTCGCCCTCGCCGGAGAACACCACCACGCGCACGTTGTCGTCCTTCTCCGCGCGCCCGAGGAGCAGCGGCACCGCCTCCCACATGTCCACCGAAAGCGCGTTGTGCCGGGCGGGGTTGTTGAAGCGGATGTGCAGCACCTGGCCCCCGGCCTCAGGACTGCCGGGGCAGGCTTCGAGCCACGATTTCACGCGCTCGGTGCCGGTGGGATAGCTCATGTCGTTCATCAGAAGACTCCTGCGGCTTTCATGCGTGCGAGCTCCTCCGGAGCGTAACCGATCTCCTTGAGGATCTCCTCGGAATGCTCGCCGCGACGGGGCGCCGAGCGCGCGATGGTGGAAGGGGTGCGCGTCAGCGTGATGGGTTGGCCCATCAGGGTCTGCTCGCCCAGCTGCTTCGAGGTCACTTTCTTCAGCATTCCGAGGTGCTTCACCTGCGGCTCCTCGAAGACCTGCTGGAGATTGTTGATGCGACCGCAGGCGACACCCGCGGCGTTCAGCTTCTCGATCCAGTAGTCGCTGTCGTTGCCCTGCAGGCGCTTCTCGATGTCGGCGTTCAGCCAGTCGCGGTGGATCGAGCGGTTCACCTTGGTCTTCGAGCGCTCGTCGGTGATCCACTCGGGCGCGCCCATCGCCTCGGCGAAGCGTTCCCAGATCTTGCCGCCGAAGACCGCGATGTTGATGAAACAGTCGCGAGTCTTGTAGACGCCGGTGGGAATGCTGGTCGGGTGGAAGTTGCCCGCCTGCCCCGGCACCTCGCCATCGAGGGTCCAGCGCGAGGTCTGGAAATCCATCATGTAGATCATCGCTTCCAGGAGCGAGGTGTGCAGCCATTGCCCCTTGCCCGAGGCCTCGCGCTCGAGGAGGGCCACGGTCACGCCATAGGCCGCGAAGATGCCGCCGCAGAGGTCCGCGATGGGAATGCCGACGCGCAGCGGGCCGTGCTCCGGCAGGCCGGTCACCGACATGAGGCCGCCCATGCCCTGCGCGATCTGGTCGAAGCCGGGTCGTGTCGCATACGGACCCGTCTGGCCGAAGCCCGAGATGCTCGCGTAGACGAGGCGCGGGTTGATGGCGGAGAGCGTCTCGTAGCCGATGCCGAGACGCGCTTTCACGTCCGGCCGGAAATTCTCGAGCAGAACGTCGGCGGTGGCGACCAGCTTCTTCAGCGCCCCGATGCCTTCGGGCTCCTTGAGGTTCAGCGTGATCGAGCGCTTGTTGCGGTGCGTGTACTGGTAGTCCGAGCCCTCCTGGCCGCCGAGGGTGTCGTCGCCGCGCATGTGCTCTGGCATCTGCACCTGGATCACGTCGGCGCCCCAGTCGGCCAGCTGGCGGGCGGCGGTGGGACCGGCCCGCACCTGGGTCATGTCGACAACGCGGAAGCGGGAGAGGGCTGCGGAGGCGGGGATGTGGGGCATCGGGGATAATAATTGGTGTCAGACACCATTATTCGCGAAAACGGCGTGCGGATTGGCAAGCGCTGCGGCAGGTGCTTGTTCGGCGCGGTATTGGGCACTACGCCCGAGGGCTGCGGCGCAGGACTTTCCCGGGCCGCGCCCCGGTCGGTTTTCCCCCGCTCCACACCGGCTTGCCGTTGACGATCACGGTCTCGATGCCCCGGGCGGGCTGGATCGAGTCCTCGAACGTCGCTGCCGCGGCGATCGTCCCGGCGTCAAAGAGCGTGATGTCGGCCGCATAGCCTTCCTTGACGATGCCGCGGTCCGCGAGGCCGAAGGTCTTCGCGGTCAGGCCGGTCATCTTGTGGACCGCGGTTTCGAGGGAGAAGACCGCGAGGTCGCGGGAATAGTGGCCGAGCACCCGCGGGAATGTCCCCCACAGGCGCGGATGGGGTGCCGCGTCGTGCGGCAGGCCGTCGGAGCCGATCATGGTGTGCTCGAAGCCGAGGATGCGCTGCACGTCGCGCTCGTCCATCGAGAAATAGATCGCGCCCGCCGGAAGGAGTCTCGCCACTGCCTGCTCGACCGAAGCTCCCATTTGCGCGGCGATGGCCTGCAGATCCATCCCGGAAAACTCGGGATGCGGCTGCGACCAGGTGACGAGCGTCTTCGACGAGGTGAGCGTGCGGTCGAAGGAAAGGATCGTCGAGGAGGCGCAGTACGGGTAGCAGTCGAGGCCGACCCGCTGCGTGCGCATCGCCTTCTCGATCAACGGGAGCGTTTCGGCCGAGCGGCCGTGGTTGGGTGTTCCGACCACCTTGTGGTGCGACACCACTACGGGCACGCGAAGCTCGCGGCCGATGCGGAAGGTCTCCTCGAGGGAGTCGACGACGTGGTCGCCCTCGTCGCGCATGTGGGTGCAATAGAGGCCCTGGCGCGCGGTGAGCGGCCGGAACTTCGATCACTTCCTCGGTGGGCGCCGCGCGCGCCGGCTCGTAGTAGAGGCCGGTGGACACGCCGATCGCCCCGGCGGCGAGCGCCTCTTCGACATGCGCGCGCATCTGCGCGGTCTCGGTGGGCGACGCCGGCCGGGAGAGGTCCGCCATCGTCTGCACACGCAGCATGCTGTGGCCGACCAGCAGCGCGCAGTTGGTGGCCGGCGCATCCGCGTCGAGCGCCGCGACATAGTCCGCGAATGTCTTGAAGCGGAACCAGCCGCCGTCCACGTCCATGAGATCGATCGGGGGTGTCACCGGCTTCGGCATGCCACGCGGCGCGGGGGCGAGCGACACGCCGCAATTGCCCACGATCACCGTGGTCACGCCCTGGCTCACCTTGGGTGCCATCGCCGGCGCCGACAGCATCAATCTATCGTCGTGGGTGTGCGCGTCGATGAAGCCCGGCGCCGCGATGAGGCCGGTGGCGTCGATCTCCTGCTCGCCCCGTTCGCCGTCCAGTCGGCCGAGAGCTGCGATCCTGCCGCCGCGGATGCCGATGTCCGCCTGGAAGCGCGGCGCGCGCGTGCCATCGATGACGGTGGCGTTGCGGATCAGGAGGTCGTAGGGCATCGGCTAGCGGAGGAACGCCGCCAGTTCACCGCAGGTTTCGTCGGGCGCCTGCTCCGCGGGATAGTGGCCGCAAGGCAGCATCTTCCCGTGGACGTCCGCGGCGCGCTCGCGCCACGCTTCGATCGGCTTGTAGCTGCGGTTCACGTGGCTCTTCTCGCCCCAGAGGACCAGCATCGGCATCGGGATCTTCGTCGCCAGGTCCGCCTCGTCGTGCACGAGGTCGATGCCTACGGCGGCGCGGTAGTCCTCGCAGACCGCGTGGATGTTCTCGGCGGTGCAGCAGCGGATGTACTCGGCCATTGCTTCCGGCGTGAAGGCGGAAAGGCCCACCCCGGGCTTGTCGAGCTTCCTGCGGATGTAGCGCTCGAAGCCGTACGCCTCGATCATCTTCTCGGGATAGTCGGCGGGTTGCGCCATGAAGAACCAGTGGTAGGAATCGACCGCCCAGCCGCGTTTTATGTTGTTCAGCATGTGGTGCGTTGGGACGATGTCGAGGAAGGCTACCTTCGTTACCGCGTCGGGATGGTCGAGCGCCATGCGATGGGCGACGCGGCCGCCGCGGTCGTGGCCGCAGACGAAGAAGCGCTCGTGGCCCAGCGCGCGCATCACCGCGAGCTGGTCCTCGGCCATCGCGCGGAAGGAATAGCCGAGGGATTTGTCTCCGCCCGGGGGCTTCCCGCTGTCGCCGTAGCCGCGCAGGTCGGCCGCGACCACGGTGAACTCCTCCGCCAGGCGCGGCGCGACCTTGTGCCACATCACATGCGTCAGCGGGTTGCCGTGCAGCAGCAGCAGCGGCGGCCCCTTGCCGCCGTGGCGCAAGTGGATTCGCGCGCCGGCCCCCTCGACATCCTTCTCGGTGAACCCGCGAAAAATGGTGTCGGAGTCGATTTTCATTTAATTGACTCCGACACCAATTATTTTCTCAGCAAGCGCGTCAACTGGTTGACGTCGGTGAGCGTTTCGATCTTCCAGACGAGGTCGAGCACGGCCTGGGCACGGTCCCTCGATAGCCCGCCCCAGGCGGCGCATTGGCGGAATTTTTCCGCGAGCTCATCGTCGGTCATCGGATTGGCGGGGCTGCCCTTGCCGAAGTCGGCGCGGCCGCGGATCACCGCGCCATCGACGAGCTCCACCGCGATGATCGTCGTCATCTTGTCGAAGCCGGCCGCCTCGGCCTCGGGGTGCACGCTGAAATCCACTTTCGCGATCATCGCCTGCACGTCGGGGCGGTTGACCACCGCGTCGGTGAACTGCTCGAGGCCGCCCTTCCTCTCCAGCAGCAGGATCGCCATGCAGAATTCCATCGAGAACTTCGCTTGCAGCTCGTTCGTCGGCCTGTGGTGGATGAGCGCGTTCGGCATGTTGTGGTTGGTCCCGACGGCGACACGCTTCACCTTCGCGGGCTGGATGTCGTGCTCGAGGATCAGCTCCATCATCACCGCCATCCCCGGATGGGTGAGCGAGCCGGACGGATGCGGCTTGATGGAAACGCCCGGTGAGTGGAAGGTCCACGGCGCACCCAGCTTCCCGTCGATCATCTCGGGGCTATAGCCGCCGCCGGCCGCGCGAAAGAATCCCCGCTCCGCCTCGAGCCCGTTGGGAGACGCGGTGAAGCCGAGCGCCGCCATCTCCGCCGCGACCA
>JBKJTM010000076.1:0-4025 GCA_046590805.1 Usitatibacter sp. | reverse complement strand
TGGTGCCGCTGCTGGTGGTGGGCCCGGAGCGCATCTCGCAGTCGCTCGCGATCATCGAGTACCTGGACGAGAAGCACCCGCTGCCGCCGCTGATGCCGCAAGCGCTCCAAGAGCGTGCCTTCGTGCGCTCGATCGCCCAGGCGATCGCGTGCGATATCCATCCGCTCAATAACCTTCGCGTGCTGCAGTACCTCGGCAAGTCGCTCGCGATCGAGGAGGCGAAGCGCGACCAGTGGTATCGCCACTGGGTCGCCGAGGGCTTCCGCGCGATCGAGTCCCGCCTCGCCGAGCGCGCGCAGGGGGAATACTGCCTCGGCGACACGCCTACCCTCGCCGACCTCTGCCTCGTCCCGCAGGTCGCCAACGCGAACCGTCTCAATGTCGACATGGCCCCCTACCCGCGCATCGCCGCCATCAATGCGGCCTGCCTTGCCCACCCCGCCTTCGCTGCCGCCCACCCCGACCGCCAGCCCGATTCGGAATAGACCGCGAATAAATGGTGTCGGAGTCGATTTTTGCAAAATCGACTCCCACACCATTTTTCTGGAACCCTTTGGTCCGCCGGACGCATTAGGGGTAGATCCGCGACCCATGGCCATGCCTCCCCACGATCCGCACGCCGAATACGCCCTCCTCGCCCGCATGAATCAGGGCGACGAGGCGGCGTTCGCGGCCCTCTACCGGCGGCACAAGGACACGGTGCACCGGTTCGCGATGCTCTATTGCGGCTCGCCGGCGGTCGCCTCCGACGTGACCCAGGACACGTTCCTGCACTTCATCATCCAGCCCGGCCAGTTCGACGCGACGCGCGGCAGCGTGGCTAGGCTCTGCGGGGTCGCGCGCAACCTGGCGCGCAAGCACTTCAACCATCGCGAGGATGCGACCGACCCGCACGCCCGATCTCCAGGTGACGGTGCAGTCGCGCTACAGCGACCCGCGTACCGGCGAGACCGTCTATCGCCTCGCCAACATCCGCCGCAACGAGCCCGCGGCCGACCTCTTCAAGATGCCGAAGGACGACAAGTCGAAGGTGCGCGCCAGGGGCTGAAGCCTATAATTGGCCCTTAACGATTCCCTACAAAGGGCTTTTCATGGGCAAGGGCGACAAGCGGTCATTCAAGGGCAAGGTCTTCAAGGGCAGCTTCGGCAAGACGCGGCCCCGTCACGAGAAGAAAGCCACCACGGGCACGCCGCCCGCGGTGGCTCAGCAGCAGCAGCAGAAGAAGAAGAAGTAGCCGAAGGCTAGAACCCCGACCCCGGCTGCTTGAGGAACTCCACTTCCTCGGCGGTCGAGGCGCGGCCAAGCGCCGCGTTGCGGTGCGGAAAGCGGCCGAAGCGCGCGACGATGTCGCGATGTTTCACCGCCCACTCCGAGATGCCGCGCGTCTCCTCGAAATCGTCGAGCGAGCGCATCAGCTCCACACCGAGCTCCTGGTCCGCGAGATCCTCGCTGTGCTCGTACGGGAGGTAGAGGAACTGGCGCTCGACCGGTAGCAGGCCGAGGTCATCGCGGCGCGCGAGCGCCTGGCGGGCGCATTCGAGCACGTGCCCGTCCTGCGCGAAGGCACGCTCGTCCCCACGGTAGAGGTTGCGCGAGAACTGGTCGAGCACGATCACCAGGGCAAGCATCGGCTGCGGCGCCGCACGCCAGGCCTCGAGCTCACGCCGGCCCGCCGCGGCGTGCAACTCCCCAAAGCGAGTGCGGATCTCCGCATCGAACGCCGCATCCTTGCGGAACCATTGCGCGTGCGACTTCCCGGGCTCCGCCCCGAACCAGAAATTCAGGACCTCCTGGAAAAACGACTCCGACACCATTTTCATAAATTCCACTCCGACACCAATTTTCAGAAAATCGACTCCGACACCATTTTTCAGGGGCAGTCGCGGTGGGCGCAGCGGTTGACCTCGACGGACACGTGGGCGAGCGCGGAGATGCCGGCCAGGCGTGCGCGGTAGGCGGCGGGGGTGAGGGGTTCCTGGGCGACCACGGTGACCACCGCGGCATAGCTGCCGCGGCCGACGCGCCAGACGTGGAGATCGGCGATCTCGGCGTCGCCGTCGGTCTGGATCGCCGAGCGCACCTGGGCCACGACCGGGGCGTCCATCTCGCGGTCCAGTAGCACGCGTGCGGATTCCACGATGAGGCCCTTGCCCCACCAGGCGATCACCACGGCGCCGACGATGCCCATCGCCGGATCGAGCCACGCCCATCCGCCCCAGAGGCCGGCGGCGAGCGCCACGATCGCGAACACCGAGGTGAGCGCGTCGGTGATCACGTGCACGTACGCCGAGCGCAGGTTGAGGTCGTGATGCTCGCCGTCGGCAGGAGCCGGTGCATCGAGCGCGTGATGTTCGTGATGGTGGGGCTCGTGCTCGTGGGGCTCGCGCTCATGGTGGTCGTGCTCGTGATGCCCGTGCCCCTCGTGGCCGTGCCCGCCATGCAGCACCCACGCCGACACCAGGTTCACCACCAGGCCGGCCACCGCCACCGCCAGCGCGATCTCGTACTGGATCGCCTGCGGGTCGAACAGGCGATGCAGCGACTCCACCACCATCGCCAGCGCCACCACCATCAGCAGCAGCGCGCTGGTGAAGGCGCCAAGCACCTCGATCTTCCAGGTGCCGAACGCGAAGCGATCGTCCTTCGACCAGCGGCGCGCGAGCCAATAGGCCACGCCCGCGACCGAAAGCGCCACCACATGGGTCGCCATGTGCCAGCCATCGGCCAGCAGCGCCATCGAGTGCGTAAGCCACCCCGCGACGATCTCCGTCACCATCGCCGCCGCGGTGATGGCGACCACGATCCACGTGCGCCGCTCGCCGGCGCGGTTGCCGCGGTCGAAAGCGTGCTCGTGCCGCCAGGTCGAGAGGTCGTGAATGCCCACGGAGCCCATTCTAGTCAACCGTCAGCATCGCATCGCTCAGCCGCAGGCACCCTCGCCGGCATTCGCGCCGTCGCAAAGGCCGAGGCTGTTGTGGATGGCGGTGGCGGCAATGGCGGCATGGCCCACCGCGACGCTCAACTGGTTCAGTGCCGCGACCACGTCCCCCGCCGCGTAGAGGCCTTCCACCGTCGTCTGCTGGTTGTGGTCCACGACGATGTCGCCCTCGTCGTTGCAGCGGGCACCCAGGCCGGTGGCTAGCTCCGACAGGCGGCGCGCGCCGAGCGTGGGATAGAGCGTCGCGAAGAGGTGCTCGGTGCCGTCGTCGAGGCGCACCGCGGCACAGCCTTCGGGGGTCATGCGGATCTCCGCGACCGGCGACTCGAGGAACGTCACGCCGGCGGAACGCAGGCGTCCCAGCGCTTCGCTCGGCGGCGGCGCATCGGCCTTCGGAACGAGCAACGTCACGTCGTCGGTGAAGGTGCGCATGAAGACCGCATGGCCCGCGGACTCCCCAGCCGGCCCGTACACCGCGAGCCGGTTGCCGATCACCTCGTGCCCATCGCAGATCGGGCAGAGGCGGATGCATCCGCACGCGATCGCCTCGCGCAGCCCCGCCATCTCGGGCTCCTTGTCCACCACGCCGGTGGCGATCAGCACGGTTCTCGTGCGGATCGAGAGGCCGTCGGCGGAGGCGACGAACGCGCCGCCTTCCCGCCGCAATGTCTCGACGCGGGTGTTACGCACCTGCGCACCATAGCGCGCCGCCTGCGCGCGCAGCCGGTCGAGCAGCTCGTTGCCGGAGATGCCGTCGGGGAAACCGGGGTAGTTCTTCGTGTGGGGAATATAGGAGGCGCGCGGGTTGCCGGCGCCGTAGAGCGCGATGCGGCGCCGGAAGCGCGCGAGATAGATAGCCGCAGTGAGGCCGGCGGGACCGGCACCCACGATCAGGCAGTCGACGCTATCCAACCGCGCGGACCAGGATCGGCGAGTAGCCCACACCCTCCAGCGCCTCGACGAAATCCGCGGGCGGCATGGCGCTCATCACCTTGACGCGCTTGGTGTTGAGGTGATGAGCGCCATGCCGCCCGCGGATTTCGTCGAGGCGCTGGAGGGTGTGGGCTACTCGCCGATCCTGGTCCG
>JBKJTM010000489.1:0-7059 GCA_046590805.1 Usitatibacter sp. | reverse complement strand
GCCGTCGGCGCCGGAAAGCGCGACCTCGTGGAGTGACGCCGCCCCGGCCCACTCGGCCGTTTCGCGCGGCTCGATACGGAGATCACCTCGCTCGATCCGATCCACGGCATCGCCAAGCTCGCGTCGCTCCGCGTCACCGGCGCAGCGGCGATGCGCGAGCAGTGGAAGATCGCCGCGATCGAGGCACGCGACATCGCCGCGGAGCTGAAGAAGCGATCCGTTCGCGTGGCGTCGCTGTCGACGTCTGACGGCGAGCTCACCCTCACGCGCAAGGCGGACGGAAGCCTGGAGCTTCCCAATGTCGCCGCCGCCTCCGGCGCCCCGCCCACCGCGACGTCCGCCGCGCCGCCTGCTCCCTGGAATGTCGCGCTCGCCAAGCTCTCGCTCAATGGGTACGGGATCACGGTCGTCGATGGCGCGATTAAGCCCGTGGCGACGCACCGCCTCACGGTGGCAAGCCTGGAGGCCGATGGATTGTCCACGGACAACGGCGTTAGCGGGAACGCGACCGCCAAGTTACGGCTCGCAAAGGGCGGCTCGCTGGACGCCACATCCACCTTCGCCCTCAAGCCCCTGATGGTGAAGGCCTCCATCGACGCGCGTTCGATCGACCTGGCCCCGATCCGGGCCTATGTGACGCAATTCTCGACGGTGGCGCTCAAGAGCGGGGCGGCTTCGGCCAAGGGGACGGCGACGGTGCAAGGGGAAGGCGATGCGATGCGCATCGCATACGCCGGCACCGCGGAGATCGCAAACCTCGCCACGCAAGATACCGTCAACAAGGAAGACCTGGTCAACTGGAACTCGGTGCGATCGAGCGGCATCAAGCTCGACTACTCGTCCGCGGCGCCGCTGCGCCTTGCCGTAGCCGAGGTCGTGGTCGAAAAGGCCTATTCGCGAGTGGTGCTGACGCCCGCCGGCAAGCTGAATCTCCAGCAACTGAAGACCGCGACGCCGGAGGAGCCGCAAGGCGCGGCGCCGCCCACGCCGCCCCGCCCGCGCGAGGTACGCATCGACCGTATCACCTTCGTCGACAGCCGCCTCAACTTTACCGACCTCTTCATCAAGCCCAACTACACCGCCGACGTGCGCGAGCTGCAGGGCTCGGTCACGGGGCTCTCGTCCGAGCCCGCGAGCCGCGCGACCGTCGATCTCAAGGGAAGCTGGGACTCTTCGTCGCCGGTGATCATCACCGGGACGGTGAACCCGCTGCGCGGCGATCTGTTCGCCGATATCGGTGCGCGCGGCGAAAAGATCGAGCTCACCAAGATGAGCGCCTACTCCGCGCGTTATGCGGGATACGGGATCAAGGAGGGCCGGATCACGATCGACGTGAAGTACCACGTCGAGAACGGCAAGATGGAGGGCCGCAACCGGATCCTCATCGACCAGCTTGCGTTCGGCGACAAGGTCGAGAGTCCCGATGCGACGTCGCTGCCGGTGCTCTTCGCGGTCAACCTGCTGAAGGACGCCAACGGGCGCATCGACCTGGAGCTGCCCATCAGCGGCTCGCTCGAGGATCCCAAGTTCGAGTTCGGCGCGCTTGCAGGCCAGGTTCTCGCCACCCTCTTCAAGAAAGTGGTGACCTCGCCTTTCTCGCTCCTTGCGGGCGCGCTCGGGGGTGGCAACGGCGGCGGCAAAGGCGGGGCCGGCGACGACCTTGCCTTCACCGAGTTCGAGCCCGGAATCGCGGATCTCTCGCCCGCCGCCGAGGCAAAGCTGCAGACCCTGGTGAAGCTGCTGCAGGACCGTCCCGCGATAAGGCTCGAGATCTCGTCACGGACCGATCCCGACAAGGACGTCGCGGCGCTCAAAGCGCAGGCGCTCGAGCGCAAGCTCGCCGCCGCGCCGAAAGAGCTTTCCAAGGAGGCGCGCGAGAAGCTCGCCGCAGAACCGATCGCGATCGGCGAGGAGGAGTTGCGCGCGCTCGGCACCCTGCGCAAGGAGAAGGTGAAGGCCTGGCTATCCGCGAGCGGGCGGCTGTCGGCCGAGCGCGTGATCGAGGCGAGCGGCACGCCGCCGCCGCAGGAAGGCTCGCGCGGAAAGCCGAGCCGCGTGGATTTCGCGCTGCGATAGCCCGCCAGTGAACGAAACGCGACCGGGGACGATGTCGTCCGTCTGCAAATTCTGCGAGCAGGGTCCGCGGGGAATCGCGGGCCATGACGAGCTCTTCAGCCAGAAGATTAGCTCCTCGCACATGCACTTCCGCTGCCGGCAATGCGGAAGCGGCTGGGTTCGACGGCAAGGGGAGGACGGCGCCTTTACCTGGGCGGCGCCTGCGGGGGAGTATCAGGGCATGGACACGCCGGGGCGGCCGGGCACCGCGCCTCCCTAGAATCGGCGACGGCGCCCGCCAGCCTCGATGCGTGGGCGCGCGGATGGCGCATCCCTCCGTGGCCTCCCGGGAACCCCGGAAGCTGAGTGCGGATTGTTATTTCTCAACCCGGCTGGCCCCGAACAAATTGGTGGTGGATGGTTTACCAGTCCGAAAGCCGCACTTAGGTTGAGGGAGCGCGTCTGCGGTCGTGGTCGCCTTTCATGGCATGTCTGTCGGTTGCAGCGGCTGCCAGTTGCGGTACTCGGACAGGCGCAATCGGTAGCGGCTGACGTTGCCCTCATGCAGATCGCGCAGATCGGCGAGGGCGAGGTTGACGATGTGGTCCAGATCCTGGGGTGGTACCAAAGTCGTTGCCACGGCGCGCACGGCGACTTCGTCTGGAGACTGATGACTTCTTACGATCTCTGACACTACGGCAATCAGCACCTCCCGGTAGCGCAAGCGCACCGGATCGGGTTCGGCGACCGTCTCGCGGATAGCCATGTAGCGCTGGCAGGAGCGCTCGTAGGCCCACACGAATACGTCGCGCAACAGATCCACTTTCGTGAGTTCATAGACGCCGAGGGTGCCCTCCACATAGGCCCGTTCCGGAACGTCGATAAAGGACAGGGGACAGAGATTGCGCTGGATGAGCGGGATATTGGCGCCGAGCCTGGATACCCGCTTGTTCACGTCAACGTACGGTTGCAGGTAGGGGATGTGAACCATGATGAAGAAGGCCTGCTCGAACGGGTCCACTATCGCCTTGGCCTTGTCGAGGATCATGCGGAAGTAGGCTTCGACCTGCTGGGGTATGCCCAGCGGGTGAAACACCGTGCCACTGACCTCGACGATGCGCTGGCGCAGCCGGCCGCTCTCGCCTGGATCGGCGAGCAGGTTCTCCGACAAGAGCGCATGCAGATTGAAAAAGGTGAAGGGATTGAATCCGATGTCCTCAGCCTGCTCTACCAGCAGCTCGATGGCGGCCTTGTGATTCAGGATCATCTGCGCCTCCCGACGATCCTTGCCTTCGGCCCTCTGGCCCAACTCGATCAAATTCTGGGTGTCGAGGCGGGTATAGGTGTTGCCCTCGAGTCGGCTCGATGCCCAGGACAAGTCGATAAGCAGACGTCCCAGGATGTCGTGCGCAAAGGTGCCTGCAGGGCGTTCGCCTTGCGCTGAGCCTCCGATGTTGTTCAGGTGGTCGCAGACGTCGGGTGGCAGGTAGCGAGTGTCGTTGGGGCGATATCCCTCCAAAAATTCGCGGTTGTAGCCCACCGGGGTGCGGCGCTGGACGGGTTGGCGAACGTAGTCGAGGACTTCCTGGCCCGCCGGGGAGACAGGGACGTACGCCTCGGCGTTGACCTCGTCTTTCACTCGAATCTGGTCGACGATGTCGACTGCGATGTTTCTGGGGAGATGGCGATAGCGCAGACCTCGTCCGTGGCCTTCCGTGTTGACGTGCTTCTGCTCGACCAACTCGCCCAATCGACGTTGCAGCGTGCGGCGGCTGACAAAGTCGGCCAATGCGGCATGCAGGTCGTCCATGCCTACTCCGTCCGGGCGCCGGGCAATTTCGTTCTCGATCTTGCTAGTCAGGTCCTCGGGGAGCTTTTTGGGCATGTATCACCTGTTATTGGCGCGTATTTCCTAATTTGCGCCAATAAAGTAAACTTATTGGCGCGAATTGTCAAAAACACGCGCCACTTGATTGGCGCGCAAAGCAAGTGGCGCGCCAAAAGGTGGACCGCTAGGGTCAATTCCCTAAAAGACTCGCCCTCACAGCACTGATCTGACAGTCGCGCAAGTACAGGCTCTGGGACGGTTGCTGTTAAGCAGTTCGACGGAGGTCACTTCCGCCGCTCAGGCGGTAGACCTGCGCCGGACGGTTGGCACCGGTCCTCATCGCCCCCTCCACCGGTTCGACGAGCTGGCAGTCCGCCAGCTTTCGGCGGAAAGACGATCGACTGTAATTCCCCGGGAGTGAACTGATCCCAGAGGGCAGAAACGACAACGGCGCCCCATCTGGACGCCGTTGGATTCCCCTGGATGGGGGTATTGGTGGAGAGGAAGGGGATCGAACCCTCGACCTCCGCATTGCGAACGCGGCGCTCTCCCAGCTGAGCTACCCCCCCACGCGAAGCCCCGGATTATACCGCAAGGGTCGTCCGTATCGCAGGCCGCAACGCTATGGCAACGGGCAGGAAAGTCCTACAGGCCCCGGCTCCCGCCGCTGACAGATTTGTCGTTGCGGCCCATCGAGAATGTTTCTCTCGGCGGCGCCCTCGTGGCGGTCGCGACTCCTGGAGAAGCGATGGACGTTTTCGGCCGCGGCGCGCTGGTGGTGCTCGCGGGAATCGCGACGGTGATGTTCCTCTATTGGGGGGCACCCTTCTTCATTCCCCTTTTCGTCGCGCTGCTGATCGCCTACGCCCTCGCCCCGGCCACCGATTTCGTCACGCGCCTGGTGAAGTGGCGCGTGGTCGCGGCGACCGTCGTGGTGTCGGCCGTGGTGGCGCTCATCGGCGCGGGCGTGTGGGCATGGAGCGACGACGTGGCGCTCCTCTGGCAGCGAGTGCCCGAGGCCACGCGCAGCATCGCCACTTCGATCAAGAAGGTCGCGCAGCAGCCGGTGAGCCCGGTGGCGGAGGTGAAGAAGGCCGCGGCCGAGATCGAGGCGATCGCGCAGACCGGCAAGCCCCCGGCGCGCACGCCGCCGCCGGCGCCCACCGCGAGTTCGGTCTCGTTCTGGAGCCTGGTGTGGGAAGGCGGCAAGACGGCGGTCGTCGTCGTATCGCAGGTGATGGCGGTGCTCTTCCTCGTATTCTTCATGCTCGCATCCGGCGACCTCTTCAAGAAGAAGCTGGTGCGCATCCTCGGCGACACGCTCACGGAAAAGAAGATCACCGTGCAGATGATCGACGAGATCGACCAGCAGATCCGCCGCTACCTCGCGGTGCTCCTGCTCTCCAACGTCCTGGTGGGGTTCGGGACCTGGATCGCGTTCAGGATCGTCGGCGTCGAGTACGCGGAATTGTGGGGCGTGGCGGCCGCGGTGATGCACACGGCGCCTTACTTCGGGCCTGCCTTGATCGCCATGGTGAGCCTGGTCGCGGGGTTCCTCCAGTTCCAGGACTGGTCGCAGGCGTTCGTGGTCTCGGGTGTCTCGATCGTCGTGGCCACGCTCGTCGGCTCGATCTTCGCCACCTGGCTCTCGGCGCGGCAGACGCGCATGAATACCACCGCGACTTTCATCGGTCTTCTGTTCTTCGGCTGGATCTGGGGCCTGTGGGGAATCCTGCTCGCGATCCCGCTGCTCGCCATCGTGAAGACGATCTGTGACCGCTACGAGGCATGGCAGCCGATCGCGGAATTGCTGGGCCGAGAGGACCAACCCGCGAAACGTTCACCCGCCGAAGCGGACAAGACTCCAACGCAAGTGCCGCGCAGCGGAGTTGCAAGCCCTTGACGCCAAACCTGATGTTTCTGGAGATTTACCCATGAAGAGAATCGTCGCGACTACCCTCGCCACACTTGGAGTCATCGCATCCGACACGGCACTCGCCCAGCAGCCCAATGCCGTGCCCTGGCGCGGCGATTTCTGGGGCTACATGGGCGCAAGCGC
This sequence comes from Usitatibacter sp., assembly GCA_046590805.1. GTDB lineage: Bacteria > Pseudomonadota > Gammaproteobacteria > Burkholderiales > Usitatibacteraceae > Usitatibacter. The sequence goes on along the minus strand of JBKJTM010000489.1, from coordinate 1,117 downwards.
GGGGGAGTCCAAATACCGCAGCGAGTGCAACCGCACGGTCACCCTGTTCCAGTGCGACACCAAGGACACCGGGTTCAAGGTCTACGCCGGCGGCAAGATCAACCAGGTTCTGGGCCTGGAGGTCGGCTACACCGATTTCGGCCGCATCAACGTCCTTGGCGGCGAGACCGAAGCGTGGGCGGTTCCGATCACGCTCACCGCCGGCATTCCGATTGGGCAGCGATTCAACATCTTCGGCAAGGTCGGCGGCGTTTACGCGCGCACCGATGTCTCGGTGAGCCTCTCGGACTCGATCTCCGCGCGCGGCAGCCGCAACGGCTGGGGCTTGACCTACGGCGCGGGCGCGACCTTCGCCGTCACGCCGACCGTGCAAATCCGCGCCGATATCGACCGTTACCGGCTCGACTTCGTCGGCGGGCGGCGCGACATCGACATGCTGACGGCAGGCGTGCAGTTCCGTTTCTGACATTCAACCACCACGCTCCATCAAGGAGGCGACATGGCAACGATCATCGCGGGCGGCTTCGATGTGTTCAGCAAGACCCAGGCGGCGCTCACGCGCCTGCGTGAGACCGGCGTCGCGGAGGACAACCTCTGCGAGTTCCGCATCAACCCGGCGGGCGAGCACGACCAGACCCCGATCGGAGGCGATCGCCACAAGTCGCCCGGAGCGAAAGATGCCGAGGACGGCGCCGGCAAGGGCGCCGCGATCGGCGCGGCCCTGGGGCTCGTGGCGGGGATTGCCGCGACGCCCATCGTCGGGCCCGCGGGCATCATCGCGGCGGCCGGCGCGGGCGGCTACACCGGCTCGCTGGTGGGGTCGCTGGGCGAGGTGAGCGACGAGCGGCAGCCCGATCACAAGGACGTGCGCCCGGCGGAGGCGATGATCGCGGTCAACGTCGACGCGGGTACCGTGGCCGCCGAGGAAGTCGTGCGCATCTTCGAAGAATGCGGCGCGCACCAGATCGAGCAGGCCCAGGGCCTCTGGGCCAATGGCGAGTGGCAGGACTTCGATCCGGTGAGCCGTCCGCAGCTGATCGGCGGGAGCGACTACCGCACTCATCCTTCGTCGCCTAACGCCTGATGCGTTGAAGGCGCGCGGCGTGGAATAATCGGC
>JBKJTM010000446.1:0-2971 GCA_046590805.1 Usitatibacter sp. | reverse complement strand
CCAGTCGACCAGCATCACGTCGGGCAGCGCGCGGGTCACCTCGCGCCACGCCTCCTCGCCACTGCCGACGTGATGCTGCTCGACTGGATGCTCCCCGACACACCGGGCCCGCAGATCACCCGCAAGCTGCGCTCGGAAGCGCGCACGCGCGAGGTGCCGATCATCATGCTCACCGCGCGCGCCGGCGACGACGACAAGGTCGCAGGGCTGGAGAGCGGCGCCGACGACTACATCACCAAGCCGTTCTCGCCGCGCGAGCTCGAGGCGCGCATCCAGGCGGTACTCAGGCGCCGCACCCCCCAGCTCACCAGCGAGGCGGTGGAGATCGAGGGCCTGGTGCTCAATCCCGCCACGCGTACCGTCACCGGCGACGGCAAGGCCCTCAAGATGGGCCCGACGGAATTCGAGCTGCTGCACTTCTTCATGACGCATACCGACCGCGTCTACGCGCGCCCGCAGATCCTCGACCAGGTGTGGGGCGACCACGTGTTCATCGAGGACCGCACCGTAGATGTCCACATCCGGCGGTTGAGGGACGCGTTGTCGCCCAGCGGCCACGACGACCTGGTCGAGACGGTCCGCGGGGCCGGTTACAAGATGCGCTCGGCGCGATAGGCGCGCGATGGAGTGGGCCTGGGCCGTTTCCGCCTTGCTCCTCCTGCTGGTGCTTTACCACAGCATCAAGCTGCGGCAGCTGATCCACTGGCTCGAGGGCGACGATCCCGATCCACCGCGTGCGCGGGGCACGTGGGACCGCCTGCACGCCTCGCTCTTCAAGGCGCGCCGCGACACTGCCCAGCGCCAGCGCGAGCTGGAGGGCGCGCTCGACCGCTGGCGCGAGGCCGCGCGGGCGCTTCCCGACGGCGTGGTGATCCTTGATGCCGGCCGCATCGAATGGTGCAACGACACCGCGCGCCTGCATTTGCACATCGACCCCGCGCAGGACGTGGGCCGGCCCTTCACGCACCTGGTGCGCATCCCGGCCCTCACCGAGTACCTGGAGCGCGGCGACTTCGCGAAGCCCGTGCAGGTGACCTCGCCCCACGCGGGCGAGCGCGCGCTGTCGCTGCAGGTGGTTCCCTATGGCGAAAGGCAGAGCCTGGTGTTGTCGCGCGACGTCACCCAGCTCCTGCAGGTGGAGCGGGTGCGGCGCGAGTTCGTCGCCAACGTCTCCCACGAGCTGCGCACGCCGCTCACGGTGATCTCGGGCTTCGTCGAGACCCTGCGCGACGAGAAGGATCCCGCGAACACGCGCCGCTTCCTGGACCTGATGGGCGAGCAGGCGGGGCGGATGGAGCGGCTGGTGGAGGACCTCCTGACCCTCTCCACGCTCGAGTCGTCGCCGCCACCGCCGATGGAGGAGCCGGTGAACATGGCGGGGATGGTCGAGCGCCTGGCGGCCGAGGCCCGGGCGCTGTCCGGCGGCCGCCATCGCATCGTCACCGAGGCTGAGTCCGGCCTCGATCTGCTGGGCAGCGAGAAGGAGCTCGCGAGCGCATTCGGCAACCTGGTGAGCAACGCGATCCGCTATACCCCCGAAGGCGGCCACGTGTCGCTGCGCTGGCGGGCCGTCGCCGACGGCGCCGCGTTCGAGGTGGCCGACAGCGGCATCGGCATCGCACAGGAGCACATCCCGCGTCTCACCGAGCGGTTCTATCGCGTCGATCGCGGCCGCTCGCGCGAGACTGGCGGCACGGGGCTCGGGCTCGCGATCGCGAAGCACGCGCTCGGACGCCACGGCGCCACGCTGCAGGTATCCAGCGTTCCGGGACAAGGCAGCACTTTCGGCGCCCGCTTCACCGGCCCGCGGCTGCGGACCCTCCCATGACCTTCAACGTGCTCCGCCGCCGCATGCAGGAGTTCGGATTGAGTATCATCGCGCGAGCATGTCTTCCCAATCCCCGATGCCGAAGGGCAAGTCCGGCCTCCAGCGCGTCGTAGCCGCCTGCTCCAACTCGTGCGCCGGCCTCGCCTCGGCGTGGCGCGCGGAGGCCGCCTTCCGCCAGGAAATCGTGATGGCGGTCCTCCTCATCCCGATCGCCTTCATCCTCACGCCGGTCCCCGTCGAGCGTGCCGTGCTCATCGCCGCGATCCTGCTGGTGATGGTGGTGGAGCTGATCAACAGCTGCATCGAGGCGGCCATCGACCGCATCTCGCTCGAGCGCCATCCGCTTTCCAGGCACGCCAAGGACGTCGGCAGCGCCGCCGTGCTGATGGCGCTGGTGCTGCTTGCCACGGTGTGGGCGGTGATCCTGGTACCGCGATACCTCTAGACCGGGGACGTACCCTTATCTCGCTGGATGAAATGAGGGTACGTCCCCGGTCTAGCCGAAGCGGCCGGTTATATAGTCCTCCGTCGCCTGCTTCTGCGGCTTGAGGAACAGCTGGTCGGTCTCGCCGAATTCGACCATCTCGCCCAGGTACATGTACGCCGTGAAGTCGGAGACGCGCGCCGCCTGCTGCATGTTGTGGGTGACGATCATCACCGTGTAGTCGTGCTTGAGCTCGGTGATCAGCTCCTCGATTTTGGCGGTGGAGATGGGATCGAGCGCGGAGGTCGGTTCATCCAGCAGCAGCACCTCCGGTTTCACCGAGACGGCGCGCGCAATGCACAGCCGCTGCTGTTGGCCGCCTGACAGCGCCATGCCGCTCTGTTTCAACTTGTCCTTCGCCTCTTCCCACATCGCGGCCTTGGTCAGCGCCCATTCGACGCGTTCATCCATGTCGCGCTGACCGAGGTTCTCGTAGAGACTCACGCCGAACGCGATGTTGTCGTAGATCGACATCGGAAACGGCGTGGGCTTCTGGAACACCATGCCATTTCCGATGTCGATCTACGACAACATCGCGTTCGGCGTCAGCCTCTACGAGAACCTCGGACAGCGCGACATGGACGAACGCGTCGAGTGGGCGCTGACCAAGGCGGCGATGTGGGACGAAGCGAAGGACAAGTTGAGGCAGAGCGGCATGG
>JBKJTM010000373.1:0-2864 GCA_046590805.1 Usitatibacter sp. | reverse complement strand
GCGGCGCCGGGTCCGCGGACGACCTCTCGGCCGCGGCCGACAACGAGCTGGTGAAGCTCGTCAACAAGATCATCGTCGACGCCTACAACCAGGGCGTCTCGGACATCCACGTGGAGCCGTTACCGGGCAAGGGCAAGACCGGGATCCGCTTCCGCAAGGACGGCTCGCTCGCCAACTACATCGAGGTCCCGGCCTCCTACCGCAACCCGCTGGTGACGCGCCTGAAGATCATGTGCGACCTGGACATCTCGGAGAAGCGCCGGCCCCAGGACGGCAAGATCAAGTTCAAGAAGTTCGGCCCGCTCGACATCGAGCTTCGCGTGGCGACCATCCCCACCGCCGGCGGCGTCGAGGACGTGGTGATGCGCATCCTGGCGGCGGGCGAGCCGATCCCGCTGGACAAGATGGGCATCCTGCCGATCAACATGGAGCGGCTGAACGGCTGCATCAACAAGCCCTACGGCCTGTTCTTCGTGTGCGGCCCGACCGGCTCCGGCAAGACCACCACGCTCCACTCGGTGTTGAAGCAGCTGAACACCGTCGAAACCAAGATCTGGACCGCAGAAGACCCGGTCGAGATCACGCAGAAGGGCCTTCGCCAGTGCCAGATGAACCCCAAGGCGGGGCTGAATTTCGCCAACGCGATGAAGGCGTTCCTGCGAGCCGATCCGGACATCATCATGGTCGGCGAGATGCGCGACAAGGACACCACCGCGATCGGCATCGAGGCCTCGCTCACGGGCCACCTGGTGTTCGCCACGCTGCACACCAACTCGGCGCCGGAATCGATCATCCGCCTGCTCGACATGGGCATGGACCCGTTCAACTTCGCCGATGCGCTGCTGGGCATCCTGGCGCAGCGCCTGGCGAAGCGTTTGTGCAAGTGCAAGGAGGCCTATACGCCCGACCAGACCGAGATCAAGCACTTCATCACCGAATACAGCACCGAGCTGGTCAACACGCCGGACTTCAAGGCCGACCTGCAGGGCAGCTACAAGAAGGTGTTCGAGCGCTTCCAGAAGGACTATGGCTTCGGCAAGCCCGATTTCAAGCTCTACAAGCCGAAGGGCTGCGACGCCTGCGGCGGCAGCGGCTACAAGGGCCGCGTGGGCCTGCACGAGATGCTGGTCGGCACCGATCCGATGAAGAAGCTGATCCAGGAGCATTCGCGGGTCGCGGAAATGCTCGCCCTGGCGCTTGCCGAGGGGATGCTCACCCTCAAGATGGACGGCATGGAGAAGGTCCTGATGGGGATCACCGACATGCTCCAGGTCCGGGCGGTGTGCATCAAGTGACCACGCGTCAGAGCACCGACAGCGTGGTCATCCCCGAGTCGTCGGGGATCCAAGGCTTGCGCGCAGCGCCGCAAGCGAGGCCGCCGACGCCGGCCGATCTGGGCCGCGCGCTCGAGGCGCATTTCCTCTCCAAGCTCGAGTACCTCAACGCCATCGGCATCGCGCTCTCCCAGGAGCGCGACATCAACAAGCTGCTGGAGACGATCCTCATCGCGGCGAAGAACCTCACCCACGCCGACGGGGGCACGCTCTACCGGCTGATGGGCGACAAGCTGCAGTTCGAGATCGTGCGCACCGACAGCCTGTCGATCGCCATGGGCGGCAGCTCCGGCAACCCGGTGCCGTTCTATCCCATCCCGCTGCACGACAAGGACGGCAAGCCCAACTACACGATGATCGCCGCCTACGCGGCGCTCACGCACAAAACGGTCAACGTGGCAGACGCCTACGCCGAGGAGGGATTCGACTTCTCCGGCACGCGCAACTTCGACAAGCGCACCGGTTACCGCTCGACCTCGTTCCTCACCGTGCCGATGAAGAACCACGAGGGCGACATCATCGGCGTGCTGCAGCTGCTGAACGCGACCGACGCGGCCTCGGGCCGCGTGGTCGGCTTCGACGAGGAGGACCAGCGCCTCGCCGAGTCGCTCGCCTCCCAGGCGGCGATCGCGCTCACCAACCGCATGCTGATCCAGCAGCTCGAGATGCTGTTCGAGTCGCTGATCGAGCTCATCAACACCGCCATCGACGAGAAGAGCCCGTACACGGGCGGCCACTGCAAGCGCGTCCCGACCCTCACGATGATGCTCGCGGAGGCGGCGAACAACGCCGCGGCCGGGCCGCTCGCCGATTTCCGCATGTCGGAGAAGGACCGCTACGAGCTGAAGATCGCGGGCCTGCTGCACGACTGCGGCAAGATCACCACGCCGGTGCACGTGGTCGACAAGGCGACCAAGATGGAAACCATCTTCGACCGCATCCACATGATCGACACCCGTTTCGAAGTGCTGCTGCGCGATTGCGAAATCCGCGCGCTCAAGGACAAGCTGGCCGCCGGCGCCGACCCGCTGGCAATCGATGCGCGCCTGGCCGCCGAACAGGCCAGCTTGCGCGCGGACCGCGACTTTCTGCGCGTGGCCAATGTGGGCGGCGAGGGCATGTCGGCCGCCGACCAGGAGCGGGTGCGCCAGATCGCCAGCTACCGCTGGACCGGGGTCGATGGCGCCGAGCGCAATTTCCTCGACGACGATGAAGAACTGAACCTGACGATACGTTTCGGAACCCTGACCGATCCTGAACGCAAAGTCATCAACAACCACATTTCGATGACCATCAAGATGCTCGAATCGCTGCCGTGGCCCAAGCACCTGGCCAATGTGCCGGAGTACGCCGGTGGGCACCACGAACGCATGGACGGCAAGGGCTATCCGCGCGGGCTGACCCGCGATCAGATGTCGGTGCAGGCGCGCGTGATGGCCATTGCCGACATCTTCGAAGCCTTGACCGCGCGCGACCGGCCCTACAAGAAGGGTAAGACGCTTTCGGAGGCGCTAACGATACTCGGCAAGA
>JBKJTM010000101.1:0-13814 GCA_046590805.1 Usitatibacter sp. | reverse complement strand
CACGGCGCTCGAGCGCTGCCGCGCCGCGTTGGCGCGGGTCGGCATCCCGTCGCCGGCCGAGCGGCTGCGCAGCTATCCGCACCAGTTCTCCGGCGGCATGCGCCAGCGCGTGGCCATCGCGATCGCGCTCCTCAACGCGCCCGACCTGATCATCGCCGACGAGCCGACCACGGCGCTCGACGTGACCATCCAGGGCCAGATCCTGTTCGAGATGCAGAAGCTTTGCCGCGAAACCGGCGCGGGCCTCATCTGGATCACCCACGACCTCTCGGTGATCTCGGGCCTCGCCGACGAGGTCTGCGTGATGTACGCCGGCCGCATCGTGGAGTCCGGCAGCGTCGACGACGTGCTGGAGCACCCGATGCATCCTTACACGCGCGGGCTGCTCGAATCGATCCCGGGACGCAACGCCCCGGGGCGGCCGCTGGCGCAGATTCCGGGCATGACCCCGTCGCTGATGCACCTGGGGCCGGCCTGCGCCTTCCGCGAGCGATGTTCGCGCGCCGTCGAGGACTGCCGCGCCGCGCCTGCATCGCGGGTACCTTCGCAGGGGCGAACGCTGCGATGCGTGAATCCCGTCCCATGAGCGCGGCCGCGACTCCGCTCCTCGAGCTGCGCGGCGTCTCCAAGCGCTTCGTGAAACGGCTCGACTTCGCCGGCAGGATCGCGCGCAAGCTCGGCGCGCGCGTGGACGAGTCCACGGTGCACGCGGTGGACAATGTGAGCATCGCGGTGAACGAGCGCGAGGTCGTGGGCCTGGTGGGCGAGTCGGGCTGCGGCAAGTCGACCCTCGGCCGCATGGTCGCGCGCATTCTGGAGCCGAGCGCGGGGGAACGCTACTGGCGCGGGCTGCGCTACGACGAGCTCGAAGCGGAATCCTCGCGCGCCGAACGGCTCGCGGTGCAGATGATCTTCCAGGACCCCTACGCCTCGCTCAATCCGCGCATGCGCGTGCTGGACATCGTGGGCGAGGCTCCGGTCGTCCACGGGCTGGTGCCCGCGACCGAGCGGGAGGGCTACGTCGCCGAGCTCCTGCAGCGCGTGGGCATGGATGCGAGCCTGATGCGTCGCTTCCCGCACCAGTTCTCCGGCGGGCAGCGAAGCCGCATCGGCATCGCGCGCGCGCTCGCGGTGAAGCCGCGCTTCCTCGTCTGCGACGAGGCGGTCGCGGCGCTCGACGTCTCCATCCAGGCGCAGGTGCTGAACCTCTTCATCCGGCTGCGCGAGGAACTCGCCCTCACCTACCTGTTCATCAGCCACGACCTCGGCGTGATCCGCCACATTTCCGATCGCGTCGTGGTGATGTACCTCGGCCGCGTGGTGGAATCCGCGCCGACCGCGGAGCTCTACTCGCGCCCTAACCATCCCTACACCGAGGCCCTGATCGCCGAGGTGCCGCAGGTCGATGCGCGCCGGAAACACTACGTGCCGATCCGCGGGGAGATCCCCTCGCCCCTCGCGCCGCCGACGGGTTGCCATTTCCACCCGCGCTGCCCGAAGGCCTTCGAGCGCTGCCGCATCGAGGCCCCACCCCTGCTTCCGATCGCGCCCGGAAGACTTTCCGCCTGCCACCTGAACGAGCTGCCCGCATGAATGCACCCTTCGTCGTCAAGCAACCCGCCGGACCCGAGATCCCGCTGGTGCTGGATTCTCCCCATAGCGGCACCGACTATCCCGAGGACTTCCGCCCGGGCGTGGCGCACGAGCTGCTGCGCCAATCCGAGGACAGCTTCGTGGACGAGCTCTACCAGAGCGGCCCGTCCCACGGCGCCACCCTGGTCACGGCACGCTTCCCGCGCTGCTACATCGACCCGAACCGATCGCTGCTCGACATAGACACGTCGCTGCTGGAAGCGGCATGGCCAGGACCCGCGATCGCCAGCCGCAAGACCGAGCTCGGCATCGGCCTCATCTGGCGCGTGCTCGACACCGGCCAGCCGATCTACGCGCGCAAGCTCTCCGTGGACGAGGTGAAGCAGCGCATCGTGCGCTACCACCAGCCCTACCAGCGGGCAGTCAAGGATGCCCTGGACCGGGGGCACGAGCATTTCGGCACCGTTTTCCATTTGAACCTGCACTCGATGCCGGCAATGAGCAGTCAGATCTCCGAGGAGGGTCCGGGAAAGCCCCGCGCCGACTTCGTGCTCGGCGACCGCGACGGCACCACCTGCGAGCCGGAGTTCACCCAGCTCGTGGCGGGCATCCTGCGCGGCCTGGGTTACGACGTGCGCATCAACGATCCCTACAAGGGCGTGGAGCTGGTGCGCGCGTTCTCGGATCCCAAGGCGGGCCGGCACAGCCTGCAGATCGAAGCGAACCGCCGCCTCTACATGGACGAGCGCACGCGAGAGAAGTCGGCCGGCTTCGGCAAGCTCCAGGCCGACCTGGACCGGCTGCTGCAGGCGGTGGCCGCGCACGCCGCGGAGCGCGGCTCCCATCATTGCCATGGCCGCCATCATGACGATCACCACGGCCATTACCACCACGGCCATGAACATGAGCACGGCCACGACCATGAGCACCACGATCATTCCCACGACCACGACCACGGCCACGGCAAGCCCGGCGGCCATCGCCACGAGCACTGAAAATCATGCCTGCCATCCCCGTAGAGCTTGAAGCGCCGGACATCGCCCCGCATCGCAGCTCCAACACCGGCACCGACTACATCCACACCTTCGACAGCGGCAAGCCCGGGGCCCATGCGCTGGTGAACGCGCTCACGCACGGCAACGAGATCTGCGGCGCGATCGTCGTCGACCGGCTGCTGCGCGAGGGCCTGCGGCCGACGCGCGGCAAGCTCACGCTCGCCTTCGCCAACGTCGAGGCGTTCTCGCGCTTCGATCCGCGCAATCCCTATGCCACGAGATTCATCGACGAGGACTTCAACCGCGTCTGGTCGCCGGCGGTCCTCGATGGGACCCGCGACAGCCTGGAGATGAGGCGCGCCCGCGAGCTGCGGCCGTTCGTCGAGCAAGCCGACTATCTGCTGGACATCCATTCGATGCTGGAGCCGAGCCCGCCGGTGATGATCTGCGGGCCCCTCGACAAGGGCATCCGCTTCGCATTCGAGGTCGGCGTGCCCGAACACATCGTGAGCGACACCGGCCACGCGAACGGAACCCGGATGCGCGACTTCATGGGATTCGGGGATGCATCGAGCCCGAAAAACGCGCTGCTGGTGGAATGCGGCCAGCATTGGGAGCGCAATGCCGAACGCGTGGCCTGGCAGACGACCTGGCGTTTCCTGCGCCACCTCGACGTGGTCGACCGCGCAAAGGCCGACGCGGAGATCGAGGAGGGGGTTGCGCCGCAGCGCCTGGTGCGCGTGACCGAGGCGGTGATCGCGAACTCGCCCGCGTTCCGCTTCGCAAAGGCGTTCTCGGGAATGGAAGTCGTGCCCCGCGCGGGCGACCTCATCGCGTGGGACGGCGACAAGCCGGTTCGCGCCCCCTACGACAACTGCGTGCTGGTGATGCCCGTGCCGAACAACGTGAAGACGGGCCTTACCGCGGTGCGCCTCGGACGGCTGGAGACCGCCTAGGCGCCGGAGGCGTCCTCGCTCTTGCCCGAGGGGCGGATGCCGAGCTGCTTCAACTTCCGGTAGAGGTGGGTACGTTCCAGGCCCACGCGGTCGGCGACGCGTGACATGTTGCCCTCCTCGCGCCGGATGTGATGCATGAAGTATTGCTTCTCGAACTGCTCGCGCGCGTCGCGCAACGGCAGGTCGAGGGACACGCCGACCTCGGTGGTCGCCTGCTCGCGCGGACCGAGGTTGAACTCCTTGGCCACCCGGTTCACGTCGTCGCCGGTAATGTCGTTGGCGAGTGCGGTGAGCGCCAGTGTCTTGACCACGTTCTGCAGCACCGGCAGGTTGCCGGGCCAATCCAGGTTGCGCATCACGTTCAGCGCCCCCACCGTGAGGGTGCGCAGCGGCACCTCGTTGGCATCGACGAGCTGCGTGAGGAGGGTCCCCGCGATGTCGGGAATGTCCTCGGCATGGTCGGCGAGCGCCGGCACCCGAATCGTGAGCCCGGCGATCTGGTGGTAGAGCGCGGCGTCGAAGCGCCCGTCCTCGACCATCGCCGGCAGCGGCCCGGTGGCCGCGCAGATGAGGCGCACGTTGAACTTCTCCAGCTTGCCGAGGAGCTGCGCGAGCCCCTTCTGCTCGGCCCTGCCGAGGGTCGCGATCTCGGGCAGGAAGAGGCTGCCATCGCGCGCATCGTTGAGCGGCTCGAACGCGTTGGTCGCGAGCCACTCGGTTTCCTCGGGCGACACCCAGGGCGTGTTGGGAATGTGCAGGTGGCGCGCGCAAAGCTCGAAGCCGCAGCCTGGCCCGCCCACGAAGAGCACTGGCGTACGCAGCCGCCCAACCTGCTCGAGGCGCTGGCGCAGCTCCTGGACCACGCGCGCGCGCCCCAAGTTCACCAGGGTGAGGCCGGTCTTGGGAAGCGTCTTGCCGCCGGCGAGCGCCTTGCCCACGGTGGCGAGGAGCTTCGGCAGGCTGATGGGCTTCTCGAGGAAATCGAACGCGCCGATGCGGGTCGCCTCGACCGCCGAATCGATGGTGCCGTGACCCGACATCATCACCACAGGCATCGTGAGGAGCCCGCTGCCAGCCCATTCCTTCAGCAGCGTGATGCCGTCGGTATCCGGCATCCAGATGTCGAGCAGCACCAGGTCCGGGCGCATCTCCTTGCGCGCGGAGCGCGCGGTCTGCGCGTTCTCGGCGAGCCGCACCCCGTAACCCTCGTCGCGGAGGATCTCGAAGAGCAGCTCGCGGATGCCGACTTCATCGTCGACGACGAGGATCTGGTTCGCGGGCATTCGGTGAGGGCCTTAGGCGGCCGCCTTGGATGGCAGGACGATGCTCACGTTGGCCCCGTGGGGCTTCACGTTTTCGACAAGGATACGCCCGTGGTGTTCATCGACGATCTTCTTGACGATCGCGAGCCCCAGGCCGGTTCCCTTCGGCTTGGTGGTCACGTAAGGCTCGAAGATGCGGCCCATCACGCCCTCAGCGATGCCGGTGCCGTTGTCGCGGACGGTGAGCAGCACCCCACCCGTGCCTTGGCTGGTGGACACGAGGATCTTCGGCTGCTCCACACCGCTCAGCGCATCGATCGCGTTCTGGAAGAGATTGTGCAGCACCTGGCGGAGCATCGCCGGGTCGGCATAGATCTGCGGCAGGTCCTCGGCAAGGCGCGCCTCGATCGCGACACCCATCGCCTCGTACAGGACCAGCACCTCGCGCACCAGGTCGTTCAGGATGAGCGGCCGGGCGTTCATGCGCGAGGCGTGCGCGTACTGCGTGAAGTCATCAACCATCCCCTTCAGAGCGGCGACGTGCGTGACGATGGTGCCGGTGGCACGGGTGAGCATCTCGGCTTCTGGCGCAGGGAGCTTGTCCTTCAGCTTGTGCTGCAGGCGCTCGGCGGACAGCTGGATCGGCGTGAGCGGATTCTTGATCTCGTGCGCGAGGCGGCGCGCCACCTCACCCCACGCGGCGTCGCGCTGCGCCTGGATCAGGTGGGTGATATCGTCGAACACCACCACGTAGCCGTTCTCGCCCCGCTGGGCGAGGCGTGTTCCGCGCAGCAGCAGGGTGCGGGAGCCGTCGGCGCGGCGGTACTCCATCTGCTCCTCCCACTGCCGCATGCTGGACGAGGAGAAGTGGCGCAGCGCGATCTCGGCGAAAGGCGCGACCGACTGCACGTGGCGCGGCCACTCGGAGAGCTTCAGGCCGTGAAACGCGCCCGCCGGGACCCCGAGGATGTCGTTTCCGGCGGCGTTCATCGTCTTCACGTAGAGGCGCTCGTCGAACGTGAGCACGCCCGACGTGAGGTTCGACAGGATGCTCTCGAGGTACGTCTTCGAGTTTTCCAGCTGCAGCTGGTTGCGCTCCATCGCCTCGGTGGCGTCGGCGATCTGGCGCGTCATCGTGTTGAAGGACTGCGTGAGGACGCCGAACTCGTCGCGGCTCTTCACCGGGTTCAGCTTCGAGTAGTCGCCCTTCGCGATCGCGCGGGTCGCTTCGGCGAGGGCCGAAAGCGGCGCCGAGAGCTTCTCCGACAGGACGAAAGAGAGCGCCAGCGCGGAGAAGAGCGTGAGCAACATCGCCAGCGTGAGGGTGAGGCCGAAGATGCGCTTCAGGTCGACCCGCGCGAGCAGGAGCTGCTGATAGTCCTGCAACCCCGCTTCGACGAGCAGCGCATCCTGCGCGAGGGCCTGCGGCACCCGTTGCAGCACCTGCAGGATGCGAATGTCGTCGGCGATCGTGAGCACGTTCACCGGCACGATGGCCCTCAGATACAGGCCGCGCTCGCCGATCGGCTCGATGGTGCTCACGCGCTGTTGGGCGCGCACCTGGCGCAGCACGTTGGGGCTCGGGAGGTCGGGCAGCAGGGCGACCGGCTCGGAACCCGATTGCGCGATGATCCGCCCACGCGGAGTAAGGAGAGTCGCCTCCTCGATCGAGTGTTGCTCCCGCAACCGATTCAGGGTGGCCGCCTCCACCGCCTGGGAAGCGGCGAGCGAGGTCGACATGGCTTCGGCCTTGCGCTCGAGATCCTTGAGCGAGCTTTCCATGGCGTTACGCGCGAGCTTCATGCCGCGATTGAGCGACTCATCGACGCGCACGTCGAACCAAGATTCGATCGAGCGCTGCAGGAACTGGAAGGAGATCGCGTACACCAGGCCGCCCGGGATGAGCGCCATGAGAGCGAACACCACCATCAACCGCAGCGTGAGCTTCGAGCCGAAGACCCGCTCGCGCAGCTTTCTCCTCAGCAGCATCAGCTGATAGATGATCAGCCCGGCGAGGCCAGCGGCCATGCCGCCGCCCAGGTAGAGGAGCAGCTGATAGTTCTGGGTGAACTGCGCGTTGTTGGAGGACGCGACCGACATCAGGTACACCAGCGCGGCGCCGGTGACCACGCACAGCAAGATCAGGAATTTCATGGGGTCATCGACCAGCGATGCCAATCGGACTCCAGCGTCCAGTCACGCGAGGCGATCGCGTTCAGCTGGAACGGCTTTGGCAGCTGGGCGGTATCGAGCCGCATGCGCACGGCGGCTTGATAGACCTGATCTTTCTTGAGTGCGCCCTTGTCGGCAATGTGCCACCCCCGCAGGCGCGAAAGCACGCGGGTGACCTCATCGAAGCTGGTGAAGTTCTGATAGATGTTGCCCACCGACAGCCGGTACTGGCGCAGCAGCGGGGTGTAGCTGATCTTGTAGAGCTGTGTCGCCTGGATCGGCTTCTCGTCGAACCAGTACCAGCGGGGCCGTGAGATCTCGAACTCGACGACGAAATACAGCGGCACGCCACGATTGACCGCCTCCTCGAGCCGCGGGCTGAAATGGACGTCGAACTGGGCATCGACCTGCCAGCCGTCATCGTCCGCCCCGATGGTCGCGCTGCGCACCGAGATGCCCTCCGCAGCCATGGCCGGGGCGGGGACAAGGAGCGCAAGCACGACGGCCACGCACGCCCCCGCCGGCACCCGAAAGCGCGGCGGCCCGCTGAGAAGGCGGGCGAGGCGAGTAATCATCGAGACAAGGCTCATGGCAGTAGGGGCGACTCATCGTGCCTGCATCGTGCTCCGCTCGCGAGCAAGAATCCGCTCCCAGCACACCGAGTGTGGTAAATGCGAGACAGGTGAGGCAGCGAAAGTCAATTTACCACTAATCTCAAGGACTTGCCATCACCCGCTGTTCCAAGAAAAAATAATAAACACTTATTAATCAATTAATTATATTTGTCGCCCGGTTCGACGCAACGGCTTCCCGCGCAAGAATTCGGCAGCCGGCATGCGGCGGCCGCCGGGGCGTTGGATCTCCAGTAGCCGCAAGGCCCCCTGTCCACAACCCACGATCAGCCCACCCCCCTGCGACGCGATCAACTCACCGGGCGCAGCCTGCATTTCGACCGGTTCGGCCAGCCAAACCTTGATCAACTCCTCGCCCACGCGTGCCTCCGCACCCGGCACCGGGTTGATCGCCCGGATCTGGCGATCGATGTACGCAGCGGGCTGAGTCCAGTCGATGCGCGCATCGGCCCTCGACACTTTCGCAGCGTACGTCGCGAGCGCGTCATCCTGTGGCTCCGCTTTGAGGTCAGCAAGCCGCGCGAGCGCTTCAACGATCGCGGTGGCTCCCAGCTCGGTCAGGCGCTGCAGGAGCGAACCCGCGGCCTCGCGCGCCCCAATGGGAGTGCGCATGGAGAGCAGCACCGGGCCGGTATCGAGTCCCGCCTCCATCTGCATGATGCTGATGCCGGTTTCCTCGTCGCCCGCCAGCAACGCGCGTTGGATCGGCGCGGCCCCGCGCCAGCGCGGCAGGAGCGACGCGTGGATGTTGAGGCAGCCGTGCGCCGGGACTTCCAGGACGCCGGGCGGTAGCAATAGGCCATAGGCTGCGACCACCATGACATCGGGACGAATCTCGCGCAGGCGTTGCCACGCGCCCGTGTCCTTCAGCGAGGGGGGCTTTACCGTCGCGATACCGTGGGCGGCGGCGCATTTGGCCACTGCTGTCGGCGCGAGTCCCAATCCGCGGCCCGCAGGCCGGTCCGGTTGGGTGAGGACAAGGGGCACGAGATGGCCTGCCGCGACGATGGCCTCGAGCGCGCGCGCGGCGAACGGGGGGGTGCCGGCGAATGCGACGCGCAATGCGCGAACCGCCTCAGGCGGCCTTGCGTTGGCGCTTCTTGAGCTTTGCGCGAATTCGGTTCTGCTTGAGGTCGGAAAGCAGCTCGACGAAGACCTTGCCCTGGAGGTGATCCATCTCGTGCTGGATGCACGTCGCCAGCATCCCGGAGGCGTTGAGGGTGAATCGGGCGCCATTGCGGTCGAGCGCCGTGACGGTAACGCTTTCCGCCCGCTCCACGTTGTCGTAGACCCCCGGCACCGAGAGGCAGCCCTCCTGGTTCACCGCCTGGCCCTCACGGCGGATGATCTCCGGGTTGATGAAGACGCGCAGGTCGCTGCGGTCCTCGCTCACGTCGATGATGACGATCTGCCTGTGGACGTCGACCTGGGTCGCGGCCAAGCCCACACCCGGGGCGGCGTACATGGTTTCGATCATGTCAGCGATCAGCGCGCGGGTCGATTCGTCGATTTTTTCGACGCGTTTGGCGGGAGCGGTGAGGCGCGGGTCGGGGTATTGGAGGATCTCGAGAATGGCCATAAATGCTTGCTAATTGAAGAAATTATGTGCAGAATTTACTGCACTACATGAAAAAGGGCTCGTAACCCTTTTTCCGAATATGGGTCCCGAGCTCCATATCCACAAGTGAGTGCCGCCATGCGAAAGACAATTATAACTTTAGTCGTCGCCTTGGCCAGTTTGGTTCCAGGGGGGGCTTTTGCAGATGGAATGCCGCCTTCGCCCGGAAAACCGGCCGAGAAACAGGGGTCTGCGGGTGCCACTCAGGTCACCCAGGCGGACCTGCAGCCGGACGCCCCGGACAGCTATACCGTGGTCAAGGGCGACACCCTGTGGGGGATCTCCGGCAAGTTCCTGAAGGACCCCTACAAGTGGCCCCAGATCTGGCAGATGAACCAGGACCAGATCAAGAATCCGCACCGCATCTACCCCGGCGATGTGATCCGCCTCGACCGCTCCGGCCCGTACCTTTCGATGGGCAGCGGCGGGCACGCCGATGCCGCCGCCAACGTGGTGCGGCTGGAACCCCGGGTCCGCGTGGAGTCGCTGCAGTCTTCCGTCCCCACCATTCCCGGCGCGGTCATCGGTCCTTTCCTCAGCCAGCCGCTGGTGGTCGAGGAAAACGGGCTCAATACGGCGCCCGCGATCCTGGCGACTGCCGAAAGCCGCGTGATCGTCGCGGCGGGTGACACCGCTTATGCCGACCGCATCGGCTCGGCCGATCCGGTCAACTGGCAGATTTTCCGCCCGGGACAGGCGGTGAAGGACCCCGAAACCGGCGAGATCCTCGGATACGAGGCGAAGTATGTCGGTGATGCCCGTGTGCGCCGCTTCGGCCATCCCACGACCCTGGAGATCACCAAGGCGCGCGAGGAGATCAACCGCGGCGACCGCCTGATGCCGGCGCGCGAGACGTCCTTCCCGGCCTACGTGCCGCGCGCCCCCGACAAGCTGATCCAGGGCGCGATCGTGTCCGTCGATGGCGGCGTGTCGGAGCTCGGCCAATACCAGATCGTCTCCCTGAACCGCGGCTCTCGCGACGGCCTGCAGGTCGGCCACGTGCTCGCGAGCTACCACCGCGGCGAGCTCGTCGATACCACCGGGCGTACGCGCGGCTTCATCGACAGCAAGCAAACCTCGTGGAGCTTCATGACCAGGCCGGTAAACGTGGTGCCGGACCCGCCGGGTACCGCGCCGCCTCCGGATGGCAAGATCGGCGTTGCGGCCATTGGCACCACCATCAAGCTTCCCGACGAGCGCAACGGCTTGGTCTTCGTCTTCCGCGTGTTCGAGAAGATGTCGTACGGCATGGTGATGAGCTCGACGCGGCCGATCTACATCGGCGACGTCGTGCGCACTCCATAGCAAGCCGATCGACCGCGAAAAAGGGGCCGTCGGCCCCTTTTTCTTTTTTGGCGGGAAGGTCATCGTCGCGTGACCTCGTGGCGTTTATCGTGCATCCTCCCGATCCCGTCCGAACCCGCCCCCGCCTTGAACGCAGCCCCCACCCTTTGCGACGACGTCATTCCCTGGCTGCGCCTCGCCCTTGTGCCCGGGGTTTCGCCGCGGGCACAGCGCGCATTGCTCGACCAATACGTCACCCCGCAGGCCGCGCTGGCGGCGCCGCGCCGCGAGGTGGAGGCGCGCATCGGGGTCGAGGTAGCGCGTGCCCTCTCGCGCGGTCCGCTCGAGGACCTGGTCGAAAGGACGCTTCGCTGGCGCGAGCATCCGAACCACCACTTGGTTTCGATCGCCGACGCCGCGTATCCCAAAGCGCTGCTCCAGATCGCCGATCCACCGCCGGTCCTCTACGCGAACGGACGCCTCGATCTCCTCGGCGCCGCCTCGATCGCCATCGTCGGCAGCAGGAATGCCACGGCGCAGGGCCAGCGCGACGCGGAGGCATTCGCGCGGGCATTGTCTTCCGTGGGTCTCACCATCGTGAGCGGCATGGCCCTCGGCATCGACGCGGCCGCGCATCGCGGCGGCCTCGCCTCGATCGGCTCGAGTGTCGCGATCCTGGGAACCGGGATCGACATCGTCTACCCGAAAGGCAATCGGGAGCTTGCCCACGCGCTCGCGACCGGCGGCTGCCTGGTATCGGAGTTTCCGCTCGGGACCCCCTCGGTCGCGGGGAACTTCCCGCGCCGCAACCGTCTGATCAGTGGCCTCTCCCGCGGCGTGCTGGTGGTTGAGGCCGGCAATCCGAGCGGATCGCTGATCACCGCGCGGTTCGCGCTCGAACAGGGGCGCGAGGTCTTCGCAGTCCCAGGCTCCATCCATTCGGCGCTCTCCAAGGGATGTCATGACCTCATCAAGCAGGGCGCCACGCTGGTCGAGGAAGCCGGCGAGATCCTCGCGGAGCTGCGCTGGCAGGCTCGCATCGCGCCTCCTCCCGAACAGGTTCCGGAGCCCGCGAATCCGTTTCTCGACTCCATCGGATTCGCCCCCACCTCGCCCGACCAGATCGCGCAACGCACCGGCATGGCGGCGAACTCGGTCGCGGCCCGACTCTCGATCCTCGAGATCGAGGGGCACATCGCATCGCTCCCCGGCGGCCTTTTCCAGCGCGTGCAGCGCTAGCGCGCGCGGGGATACGCGCAGCTGCGTTATAGAATGAACCGGAACAACGCTAGATAAATTCATGGCATCGAACCTGCTGATCGTCGAATCGCCCTCGAAGGCGAAGACACTCAAGAAGTACCTTGGCCGCGACTACGAGATCCTCGCTTCCTACGGGCACGTGCGCGATCTGGTGCCGAAAACGGGCGCCGTGGATCCGGACGACAACTTCCGCATGAAGTACGAGCTGATCGAGAGGAACGCCAAGCACGTCGACGCCATCGCGCGCGCCGTCAAGGACGCGGACACGATCCTGCTCGCGACGGACCCGGACCGCGAAGGCGAGGCGATCGCGTGGCACCTCTCCGAAATACTCAAGTCGCGCAAGGCGCTCAAGGACAAGAAGGTAAAGCGGGTCGTGTTCTACGAGATCACCGAAGGCGCCGTGAACGAGGCGGTGCGCAACCCGCGCGCGATCTCCATGGACCTGGTGAACGCACAGCAGGCGCGCCGCGCCCTCGATTACCTGGTGGGCTTCAACCTGTCGCCGCTCCTGTGGAAGAAGATCCGCCGCGGCCTGTCAGCGGGCCGCGTGCAGAGCCCCGCGCTGCGCCTCATCGTCGAGCGCGAACTGGAGATCGAGAAGTTCAAGACCCAGGAATACTGGACGATCCACTTCGACAGCGACAAGGATCGGGTCGCCTTCAGCGCGCGCCTCACGCATTTCAACGGCGAGAAGCTCGACCAGTTCACCGTCGGCAACGGCGAGCGCGAGGCCGAGATCCGCGCATTCCTCGATTCGCACGGCAAGGGGGCCGCGGTCGTGAAGGAGGTGGAGAAGAAGCGCAAGCTCCGCTCGCCGGCCGCGCCATTCACCACCTCGACCCTGCAGCAGGAAGCCGTGCGCAAGCTGGGCTTCTCCACCGACCGCGCGATGAAGGTCGCGCAAAGCCTCTACGAGGGCGTGAGCGTCGGCAAGGTCGAGACGGGCCTCATCACCTACATGCGAACCGACTCGGTCACGCTCTCGAAGGAAGCGGTGGCCGAGATGCGCGGTTTCATCACCAAGAATTACGGCGCCGACTATCTTCCCAAGGCCGCGGTGGAGTACCGCAGCACCTCGAAGAACGCGCAGGAAGCGCACGAGGCCATCCGCCCAACCTCGATCGCACGCACCCCGGATTCCGTTGCCAAGTATCTAAACGACGAGCAGCGCAAGCTCTACGAGATGATCTGGAAGCGCGCGATCGCCTCCCAGATGACGCCCGCCAAGTTCGACACCGTGTCGGTCGACTTCACCGTCGGCGGCGCGGGCAACCTCTTCCGCGCCACCGGCCAGACGATGGTGTTCCCCGGCTTCTTCGCGGTCTACCACGAGGACCAGGACGACGCGGTCGAGGAGGAGGACAAGCGCCTCCCCGCCTTCGTCACCGGCGAGTCGGTGAAGATCCGGAAGCTCTACGGCGAGCAGCACTTCACCCAGCCGCCGCCGCGCTTCTCGGAAGCGAGCCTGGTGAAAGCGCTGGAGCAGTACGGCATCGGCCGGCCGTCGACCTATTCCTCCATCATCTCGACACTGGTGAATCGCGAGTACGTGACGCTCGACAAGAAGCGTTTCATGCCGACCGACGTCGGTCGCATCGTCAACAAGTTCCTCACCGACCACTTCGCCCACTGGGTGGATTACGAGTACACCGCGAAGCTCGAGGACGAGCTGGACGACATCTCCAACGGCAAGGAGGAGTGGGTGCCGATGCTGGCGAAGTTCTGGAAGGACTTCTCCGCGCAGATCGCCGAGAAGGAGTCGGTCCAGAGGAAGGACGTCACGCAGGAGAAGATGGACGAGACGTGCCCGAAGTGCGGCAAGCACGAACTCACCATCCGCCTCGGCCGGCGCGGCCGCTTCATCGGCTGCGCGGGGTACCCGGAGTGCGACTACACGCGCAACCTCGACGGCGCCGAGAACACCGAGGCGGTCAAGCGCGAGATCGGCACCGATCCCGACAGCGGCAAGCTGATCCAGCTGCTGCAGGGGCCCTTCGGCCCGTACATCCAGCTGGGCGAGATGGAAGGCGAGAAGAAGC
>JBKJTM010000037.1:0-9689 GCA_046590805.1 Usitatibacter sp. | reverse complement strand
CGGCCTGCACTACAGCCGCGACTATCCCGATACCCTCGCCGAGGCCCGCGACACGGTGCTGGAGCCCGAGCCCTCCGGCAACGAGCGCCGCGCCCCGGTCCACGCCAGCCAGGTGTGACGTGCCGGCCGCGCCGATCCTGACGCCGGCGCAGATCCGAGACGTGGAGGGTCGGGCCGCGAGCACCGGTCCGCCGCTGATGGAGCGTGCCGGGCAGGCGATCGCGGATGCGGCACGGCGCCTCGCCGCCGACACGGGAGCGCCGATCCTCGTCGCCGTTGGGACCGGCAACAACGGCGGTGACGGCTGGGTCGCGGCTGAGCGATTGCGCGCGGGGTTCAGCCGCGTGATGGTGCTCGACACCGCGGGCACCTTGCCCAGGGCCACAGAAGCGCAGGCGGCGCAGGCGCGATTCGTCGCCGGCGGCGGCGAGGTCGTCCGCGAATGGCCGCAGAGCTTCCGGCCCGCGCTCGTGATCGACGCCCTCCTCGGCATTGGGCTCGCGCGCGATGTCGATGCCACGATGGCCGGATGGATCGCGAACATCAATGCGGCGCGCGTGACGGTGCTGTCGATCGACATCCCGAGCGGCCTCGACGCGCAGACCGGCCGGCCGCGTGGCTGCGCGGTGCGCGCGTCGAACACGATCACGTTCATCGCCCACAAGCCGGGACTCCTGACCGGCGACGGCCCCGACTACTGCGGGGTCATCGAATGCGACGACCTCGGCACGCGCGAGAGCGTGCTCGCGGCCGCCCACGGCGAGCTGAGCACGCCAGCCGATTTGCGCGGCTGGCTCGTGCCGCGAAAGCGGAGCGCGCACAAGGGCAGCCACGGCTCCCTGGGGATCATCGGCGGAAACCGCGGCATGACCGGCGCGGCGCTGCTCGCCGGCCGCGCGGGCCTCGTCTGCGGCGCGGGGAAGGTCCGCGTGGGCCTGCTTTCGCCGGACGCTCCGGCCCTGGATGGCGCTTACCCCGAGCTGATGCTGGGGGCGGTCGACGACGCGATGAAAGCCGACGTCATCGTGGCGGGCCCGGGCGCGGGACAGTCGCCGTCGGCCACCTCGGTGTCGATGTTCGAACGCTCGGTGCCGGCGTTGCTCGCGCTCGCAAAGCCTCTGGTGCTCGATGCTGACGCCCTCAATGCGCTCGCATACAACGATGCGCTCCGCGACGCGCTGATGACGCGCACCGCGGCGACGATCCTCACGCCCCATCCCGCGGAGGCCGCCCGGCTCCTCGGCGTGCAGACTCCGCAGGTGCAGTCCGACCGGCTCGTCGCCGCGCTCGAGCTCGCAAGGCGATTCCAGGCGCACGTGGTGCTGAAAGGCGCGGGGAGCATCTGCGCATTCCCCGATGGGCGCTGGTCGATCAACGCCACCGGCAATCCGGGCCTCGCCAGCGCGGGAACGGGCGACGTGCTCGCCGGAATGATCGGCGCGCTGCTCTGCCAGGGGCTCGCCGCCGAGCGCGCGCTTCAGTACGCGGTCTGCCTCCACGGCGCCGCCGCCGATTCGCTCGTCGCCCGCGGCATCGGACCCGTCGGCCTCACCGCCTCCGAGGTGATGCTCGAGGCCCGCGCGCTCATCAATTCCTGGGCTGCGATTAGCTAGAATCGAGCCATGAGCGAACGCGAAGCGATGGAATACAACGTGGTCGTGGTCGGAGCGGGCCCGGCAGGGCTTGCCACCGCAATACGCTTCAAGCAGCTGTGCGCCGAAAAAGGCAAGGACTTCACCGTCTGCGTGGTCGAGAAAGGCTCCGAAGTCGGAGCCCACATCCTCTCGGGAGCGGTGATCGACCCGCGCGCCATCAACGAGCTGATCCCCGACTGGAAGGAGAAGGGCGCGCCGATCAACCAGCCGGTCACCGCGGACCGCTTCATGTTCCTCGGCGAGAGCGGCTCGTGGTCGGTGCCGGAGTGGATGCTGCCGGATTGCTTCCGGAACCACGGCAACTACATCGTGAGCCTGGGCAACGTCTGCCGCTGGCTGGGGACGCAGGCCGAAGCCGCGGGGGTCGAGATCTATCCCGGCTTCGCGGCGGCCGAAGTGCTCTTCGACGACGCGGGTGCGGTCGCCGGAGTCGCCACCGGCGACATGGGCATCGGCAAGTCGGGCGAACGCACCGAGCGCTACCAGCCGGGCATCGAGCTGCGCGCGAAATACACGATCTTCGCCGAGGGCTGCCGCGGTCACCTCGGCAAGTCCCTCGAGGCGCGTTACAAGCTGCGCGAGGGCGTGGCAGCGCAGGTGTACGGCATCGGGCTGAAGGAGCTCTGGGAGGTGAAGCCGGAGAAGCACTTGCCGGGCCTGGTGGTGCACACCGCCGGCTGGCCCCTCGACAGCGCGACCTACGGCGGCTCGTTCCTCTATCACCTCGAGGCGAACCAGGTAGCGGTGGGTTTCGTGGTCGGGCTCGGCTATCGCAATCCGTACCTGCATCCCTTCGAGGAATTCCAGCGCTACAAGACCCACGCGGCGATCCGCGGCTTCTTCGAGGGCGGAAGGCGAATCTCCTACGGCGCGCGCGCCATCACCGCCGGCGGCTTGCAGTCGCTGCCGAAGCTCACCTTTCCCGGCGGTGCCCTGGTGGGGGACGACGCGGGCTTCCTCAACGCCTCCCGCATCAAGGGCACCCACGCCGCGATCAAGTCGGGAATGCTCGCCGCCGAGAGCGCCTTCGCGGCGCTCGAGGAGAGCCGCGCCCACGACGAGCTCGCCACCTACCCCGCGGCGTTCCGCTCCAGCTGGCTGCACGACGAACTGCACCGGGCGCGCAACTTCAAGCCGTGGATGGCGAAGGGGCTCTACACCGGCACCCTGATGGTCGGGATGGACCAGGTCCTCTTCCGAGGCAAGGCGCCGTGGACGCTCGCGCATGCGCATGCCGACCACGAGACGCTGCGCCCGAAGGCCGAGAGCGCGCCGATCGCCTATCCGAAGCCCGACGGCGTCCTCACCTTCGACCGGCTCTCGTCGGTGTTCGTGTCGAACACCAACCACGAGGAGGACCAGCCCGCGCACCTGAAGCTCGCGGACCCCGGCATCCCGACCGCCGTGAACCTGCCGGTTTACGACGGCCCCGAGACGCGCTACTGTCCTGCAGGGGTGTACGAATTCGTGACGGAAGCCGGGGCGACCCGGCTGCGTATCAATGCGCAGAACTGCGTGCACTGCAAGACCTGCGACATCAAGGATCCGACGCAGAACATCCGCTGGGTGACACCCGAGGGCGGTGGCGGTCCGAACTACCCGAACATGTAAGGAGTCCTTATGAAGACCGTGGCTGAGCTGCTTCGCGCCAAACCCCCTCGTGGAATCATCAAGGTTAGCCCCGAGCAGAGCGTGCTCGAGGCGATCAAGATCCTCGCCGCGGAGAACGTCGGCGCGGCGATGGTGATGACCGGCGATCGGCTCGCGGGCATCCTCTCGGAGCGCGACTACACCCGCAAGGTGGTCCTCAAGGGCCGTTCCTCCGACGCCACCCGCGTCGAGGAGATCATGACCGCGAACGTGATCGTGGTGACGCCGCGCACCAAGACGCGCGAGTGCATGGAGGTGATGACGGAGAAGAACATCCGCCACCTGCCGGTCGTCGAGGAAGGCCGCGTGATCGGCATGGTCTCGATCCGCGACATCGTGAGCGACATCATCGCCGACCAGGACTTCACCATCGAGCACCTCGAGCATTACATAAGCGGACAATAAGCCTCCTTTGGCATCGGGAGCGGCGTTGGAGCGGACGTCGCCGCCGCTCGACGCAACCGAGCATCTGTTGCAGGTCCGAGGCCCCGCCAAGTCGTTCTCCGGCACGCCGCTTTTCTCAACGTGGACCTGATGGGCGTTCGCGCCGAGGCCGGCACCGTCCCGTCCCTGGACGGCCTGCGCGGCATCGCGGTCCTCTGGGTGATCCTGTTCCACTACACCGCGCTCGGCGACGCGACGCGCGACGCCTGGATCCAGGCGATCGGCGCGGTCCCGCTGGTGGACGCGCTGGTCCGCAACGGCTACCTCGGCGTGGACCTCTTCTTCCTCATCTCGGGCTTCCTGCTGACGCTGCCGTGGTTCGTCCACGCGGCCGCCGGCCGGGCGGCGCCCGCGGCACGCGAGTTCTACGCGCGGCGCGTGCGGCGCATCGTGCCGGCGTACTACCTGCAGCTCGCGCTCCTCTTCCTGCTCTTCATCCCGTTGCTGCGCGGCTGGGATTACTGGAAGCGCGACCTCTACGTGATCCTTTGGAATGGCGTCGCCCACGCCGGCTTCCTGCACCTCACCTCGCCGCTCACCAGCGGCACGCTCGCGGTGAACGGCGCGCTCTGGACGCTCGCGATCGAGGCGCAGTACTACCTGCTGTTGCCATTGGCCGCGCCGCTGCTGGTGCGCGCGCCGGTTCGCGTGACCCTCGTCGCCTTCGCGCTCGCGGCCGCCTGGCAGGCGCTCGCGCGCCACGGCTTCGATGCGTGGATCGCGCAGCAGATGCGCTGGGGGGCGCATTGGCGCTGGACCGAAGAGACCGTGCGGCATCTGCAACTCACGCAGCTGCCGAGCTACCTCGGGCACTTCGCGCTCGGCTCGGCCCTCGGACTCGCGTGGCTGCGATGGCGCGACGAGCCCGGACGCCTGCGGCCCTGGTTGCCGCTCGCGGCCGTGTGCGCGCTCGCAATGCTGCTGCTCGCCGTCAGCACTCGCGAGGCGATCGTGGGCGAGCAGACCTGGCTCGTCACGACCCTCGCCCTGGGGACCCTGCTGCTCGCCGCAGCCCTGGGAGGTCGCGTGGCGCGGGCGCTGCTCGACCGGGGGCCGCTCGCCTTCGTCGGCCGCGTGAGCTACTCCGCGTATCTCTACCACTTGCCGCTGCTGCTGCTGTGGAAGGCCTACGCGCCCGGCCTGGAATCGGCCTCGTTCCCGCTCTACCTGGCGGCGGTGCTGGCGGTCTCCTGGCTCTCGTGGCGCTTCGTGGAGCAGCGCTTCATGCGGCGCGGGAGCGAGATCCCACGGTGAGCGCGGCGGCGATCGCGAGCGTCTGCAGCGCCGCGACGCCCCACAGCACGAGCGAGTAGCGTCCCGCGTCCATCAGCAAGCCGAAGGCGAGCGGCGCGAGGGCGAGCCCGGTATCGATGCCGGAGTAGACAAAGCCGTACACGCGGCCGAAAGCACCTGCGCCCACCGTGCTGGTTGCGGCGCGGCGCACGAGGATGTCGCGCGATGGGCCGGCGAATCCCACGAAGAGGCCCATGAGGCCCATCAGCGTCACCACCGTCCACATGGGCACGGTGGCGGAGGCGAGCGCGATGGCGCAGAGCGCGGCAGCGCCGAGCGCGACCGCCACCAGGCGATCCTGGTGCTCGCCCTTCGAGGCGAAAAAGCCACCGGCGGCGACGCCGGCCGCGCTTCCGAGGAGGTAGGCGGTGAGCGCGGTGGTCGCGAGCGCGAACGAGATGCCATAGGTCCGCTCGAGCACCGGCGGGCCGAAGTTCTGCAGGCCGCCGAAGGCCATCACCGAGAGGAGGAAGAAGAGGAAGCTCAGCCACACCACGCCCAGCGACAGGAAGCCGAACGAGCCCGCCTTGCGCCGCGGCTCCGCCGCCGCGGCGTCCAGCTCGACGGCGAGCGAGCGGCGGTTGAGGAGCAGGAACGCGAGGGCGAGGAAACCCACGATCGATGCGCCGATCGCGGCCATCCGCCAGCTGGAGGTTTCCGCGATCGCGAGCACGAACACCGGGGCCGCGGCCCAGCCGAGGCTGCCCGAGAGCCCATGGACCGAAAACGCGTGGCCCAGGCGAGTGGTCGACACGCGCCGGTTGAGAAGCGTGAAGTCCGCCGGGTGGAACACGCTGTTGCCGAGGCCCGCGATGGCCCACGCCGCCAGCACCATCGGAAAGCTGGACGCGGCCGCCAGCGCGAGGCCGGAGATCGCGAGCAGCACCATGCCGCCGCAAAGCACGCGCAGCGCGCCGAAGCGGTCGACCACGAACCCGGCCAACGCCTGCCCCACCCCGGAGACCACGAAGAAGACCGTCATCGCCGAGCCCACCTGGGTGAAGGTGAGCCCGAATTCGCCCATCAGGTAGGGGAAGAGCGGCGGCAGGATGAAGTGGAAGAAGTGCGAGACGCCGTGGGCGAATCCCACCAGCGAGATGACGGTCGCATCGCTGCGCAGGCTCTCGGCGACGGGTGTGGCGGCGGACATCGGGACATTCTACCGGGGCCTCTTCCTGACCCGCGTCAATCGACTCGGGACCGCGCGGAGATTTAGACTAGGCGCTCAAGCAACTATTAGGAGGAGCCATGAAAGCCCGTTACCTGATGCGTGTCCTGGCCGCCGCCGTCGCACTCGCCCTGCCCGCGGCCGCGCTGGCCCAGACCGAGATCAAGTTCGGCCATGTCGGCGAGCCCGGCTCGATCTTCGCCACCTCCGCCGACGAGTTCGCGAAGAGAGCGAACGCGAAGCTCGGCTCGAAGGCCAAGGTGGTGGTGTACGGCTCGAGCCAGCTGGGCGGCGACAAGGAGCTGCTGCAGAAGCTGAAGCTCGGCACCGTGGACATGGCGCTGCCCTCCACCGTGATGTCCTCGGAGGCCGATCTCTTCGGCGTCTTCGAGATGCCGTACCTGGTGAAGGATCGCGGGCACATGGCGAAGATCGAGAAGGACGTGTTCTGGCCGAAGATCGCCCCCGAGGCCGAGAAGAAGGGCCTCAAGGTGATCGCGGTGTGGGAAAACGGTTACCGCCACGTGACCAACTCGAAGCGCCCCATCATCGTGCCGAAGGACCTCGACGGCATCAAGCTGCGCGTGCCCGAGGGCAAATGGCGCGTGAAGATGTTCCAGGCCTACGGCGCCAATCCCTCGCCGATGAAGTTCTCGGAAGTGTTCACCGCGCTGCAGACCGGCGTCATGGACGGCCAGGAGAACCCGTTCACGCAGATCCACAGCGCCAAGTTCCAGGAGGTGCAGAAGTACCTGTCGCTCACCGGCCACGTCTACACGCCCGCGTACGTGACCGTCGGCACGCGCAAATGGGCCACGCTTCCCGCGGACGTGCGCAAGGTGCTCGAGGACACCGCGAAGGAGACGCAGGGCTTCGTGTACGCAGCCGCCGAGAAGGAAGACAACGACCTGCTCGGGAAGCTCAAGGCCGCCGGCATGCAGGTGAACTTCCCCAACAAGGATGCGTTCGTCGCCGCCTCCAAGCCGGTGTACGACGAGTTCGCCAGGGAGGTCGCGGGCTCCCAGGAGATCATCGATCGCGCCATCGCGCTCGGCAAGTAGCCGATGGCGCTCGCGAAGTTCCGCTCGGGGTACGAACGCTTCCTCGAGTGGATCGCGATCGTCCTCATGGTCACGCTCGCCGTCGAGGTGACGGCGGGCGTGATCTTCCGCTACTCGGGCTACTCGCTGGTCTGGTATGACGAGGTGGCGACCATCCTGCTCGCCTGGGTGACGTTCTACGGCTCGGCGCTCGCGGTGCTCAAGCATGCCCACATGGGCGTTCCCGAGATCGTAAGGATGATGCCCAGGACGGCGCGCGTGGCCGTCACGGTCTTCGCGCAGGGGGCCACCATCGCGTTCTACGTCCTGCTCGCCTGGACCGGATACACGATCCTGGAGATCCTGCACACGGACTCGCTGGTCTCGCTGCCGGCGGTATCGGTGGCCTACGCGCAGTCGGTGATCCCGATCAGCGCCGTGCTGGTGATCATCGCCCAGGCGCTGGTGTTCCCGGAGGTGCTGGACGAGGCGCGGCGCGGCAGCATCGGCAAGGCCGAGGAGCTGATATGACCGGCCTGCTCGTGCTGCTGTGCGTGATCGCGCTGGTGCTAATCAACGTGCCGATCGCGGTCTCTCTGGGCATCGCCGCGGTGATCGCGATGCTGGCGACGCAAGGCACGGGAATCCTTCCCAACCTGCCCCTCACGCTGTACGCAGGGGCCACCAGCTTCCCGCTGATCGCGATACCGCTCTTCATCCTTGCCGGCGCGATCATGAACACCTCGGGCATCTCGCAGAGGCTGATGGACTTCTGCACCGCGCTGCTCGGCTGGATGAAGGGCGCGCTCGCGCAGGTGAACGTGCTCTCCTCGATGTTCTTCGCCGAGATCTCCGGCTCGGCGGTCGCGGACATCGCCGCCACCGGGCCGATCATCATCCCGGCGATGAAGAAGGCGGGCTATCCGGGACCGTTCACCGCCGCGGTGACTTCGTCCAGCGCCTCGCTCGCGATCATCATCCCGCCGTCGATCCCGATGATCCTGTACGCGGTGATGGCGGGCGTATCGGTGGTGCAGCTCTTCGTGGCCGGCATCGTGCCCGGGCTGCTGTGCGGCTTCACCATGATGGGGCTGTGCCATTACTACGCGGTGAAGTACAACTGGCCGGTGGAGCAGGTCTTCGCGTGGAAGAAGCTATGGGCCGCGTTCAGGGACGCGTTCTGGGCGCTCACGCTGCCGCTCATCATCCTCGGCGGCATCTTCGGCGGCGTGGTGACGGCGACCGAGGGCGCGGCGCTCGCGGTGGTGGCGGCGCTCTTCGTGGGCGGCGTGATCTACCGCGATCTCGACTGGGCGCGGCTGCGCCAGGCGATCGTCGAGGGCAGCGTGCAGACCAGCTCGGTGATGCTGCTGGTCGCCGCCTCCGCCCTCCTCGGCCTCTACCTCACCGAGGCGCAGCTGCCGCAGCGCGTGGCCGAGATCATGATCGGCATCACCCGCGAGAAGTGGGCGATCCTTCTCATCCTCAACTTCTTCTTCCTCATCATCGGCATGTTCCTGCACTCCGCCGCCGCCATCATCCTGGTGGTGCCGATCGTCATGCCGGCGGTCACCGCCGCGGGCATCGACCCGGTGCACTTCGGCGTGGTCGTCACTCTAAACCTCGCCATCGGCCAGCAGACGCCGCCGGTTGCGAGCGTGCTGATGCTCACCTGCTCGATCGCCAAGGAGAGCGTCTGGGACGTCACCCGCGCGAACATTCCCTTCATCGGCGTGCTGCTGTTCACGCTCCTCCTGGTCACCTATGTCCCGGTGACGACCCTCGGGCTGGTGAATCTCTTCTACCGCTGACATGGCCGAAAACATCCTCGTCGAACGCGACGGCGCCATCGCCACCGTCACTCTCAACCGCCCCGAGAAGCTGAACGCTCTCACGCGCCCGATGTGGAAGCGCCTGGGCGAGGCGTTCACCGCGCTTTCCGCCGACGACTCCGTGCGCTGCATCGTGATCCGCGGGGCGGGCACCAGGGCATTCGCGCCCGGCAATGACATCTCGGAGTTCACCACCGAGCGCTCCAACGTCGAGCAGGCGCGCGCCTACGGCGAGGACATGCGCCGCACCATCGAGGCGATCGCCACCTGCCGCCATCCGGTGGTGGCCCAGATCCACGGCATCTGCGTGGGCGGGGGGCTCGAGATCGCCGGGCTCGCCGACATCCGCATCTGCGGCGAGTCGAGCCGCTTCGGCGTGCCGATCAACAAGCTGGGGCTGGTGATGGCCTATGCGGAGATCGGTTCGCTGATCGCGCTCGCCGGTGAGGCGACGGCGCTCGAGATCTTGCTGGAAGGCCGCGTATTCGACGCAAGGGAAGCCAGGGAGAAGGGCCTCGTCACGCGCGTCGTCCCCGACGACGAGGTGGAAGCGGAAGCGAAGGCGACCGCGCAGCGCATCGCCGACGGCGCGCCGCTGGTGGCACGG
>JBKJTM010000395.1:0-5209 GCA_046590805.1 Usitatibacter sp. | reverse complement strand
CCATATGCACCTTTCAGTTACAGGCGGCCCAGCAGGCCGACGGTCGGGAATCCGTCGGGCGTGAGCCCCACGGACTTCTGGAACTCCTTGATCGCCTCGACGGTGCGAGACCCGATGATGCCATCGGCGGTGCCGACGTCGAAACCGCGCAGCGACAGGCGCTCCTGCATCGAGATGCGCTGCGCGCGGGAAAGCGCCGGTTCGCCTTTCGGCCACGAGGCCTGGATCGCGCCGCCGCCGCGAAGGCGGTCGGAGAGGTGCGCGATCGCGAGCGCGTAGGCATCGGCCGGGTTATAGGCGAGGAGCGCTGCGAAGTTCTGCATCACCAGGAAGGCGGGACCGTTGGCGCCGGCCATCAGCAGCAGTGACGCATTTTCCTCCCCCGGCAGCGCGCGCCCATCGATGCGCTTGATCCCGAGCGCGCGCCAATCCGCCATCGGGAGCATGGTGCGGCGCCCCGAGGGGCCGCCGTACCTGCGCGGCAGCTGCACCTCGTGGCCCCAGGGCTCGCCACGCTTCCAGCCGGCCTTGGCGAGATAGTTGGCGGTGGACGCGAGCGCATCGGGAATCGAATCGACGAGATCGCGCTTGCCATCGCCGTCGAAATCGACCGCCACGCGCCGGAATGTGGTCGGCATGAACTGCGTGTGGCCGAAGGCGCCCGCCCACGAGCCCACCAGGTGATGCAGGGGCACGTCGCCATCCTTGAGGATGCGCAGCGCCGCCATCAGCTCCTCGCGAAAGAAGGGCTGCCGACGCCCGAAGCAGGACACCGTGGCGAGCGATCGGATCAGCGGCCGCGATCCCATGCGCTCGCCGAAGCGCGTCTCCACGCCCCACAGCGCCACCAGCACGTGCCGCTCGACGCCGTAGGCCGCCTCGATCCGCTGCAGCACTTCGGAGTGGCTCGCGAGCTTGCGGCGCCCGTCGTTCACGCGCTTGTCGTCCACCAGCATGCCGAGGTAGTCCCACGGCTGGAGGGTGAACTCGGGCTGGCGATCCATGAGCTCGAGCGCGGAGTTGTCCGGCTCCAGGCCCGCGAACCAGCCGTCGAAGGCGATGCCGTCGATGCCGCGCTTCACCGCTTCGCTTCGCAATTGGCCCACGCACGCGGCGAATTCCGGCGAGGCCGGCGGTGGGCCTTGTTGCGCGAGTGCCGGCACCGCAATTCCCACAAGACTCAGCAGGGCGGCGAGGCACCCGGAGGTGCGAATCATCAAGGTGATGGTCATCATCAGCATCTTATAGAATCCGCCATCTCTGACCACGACCGGGCCCCAGACCATGCGACTCGCCTCCCTCGCCCCAAGCCTCGCCCTGCTCGCCCCCACCGGCCTCCTCTCCGAACGGGAGGGCAAGAAGGCTCTCGTCGCGCGCGATGCGCAGCACGAGCATGTCTTCCTCAGCCAGAGCTAGCGGCGGTGCCGATCACGGCCGTCTACCGGACAGTCGAGGGCTGCGACCTCAAGGCGGATGCGCATGGCGCGGAGCCTGGCGCGCACAAGCCCGCGGTGCTCTGGCTCCATGGCGGCGGACTGATCTTCGGAACGCGTACCCGGCCGCGACCCACGTTCACGTCCACCCTGATCGAGGCAGGTGCCGTAGTTGTGTCGATTGACTATCGACTGGCCCCGGAGACTCGACTGCCGGAGATCCTGGAAGACATTTGCGCTGCATGGAGCTGGCTGCATGCGAACGGATCCGAGCTTTTCGGCATCGATCCGGATCGACTGGCCGCAGCGGGCGCCTCGGCAGGTGGCTATCTCGCGCTTGCCCTGGGCTACCGCGCCGCGCCGCCGCCGCGCGCCATCGCCTCGATCTGCGGCTTCGGCGACATCACCCGGCCGTGGGAGGCGGACCCCAGCCCTCACTACCTCAAGCGCGATCCGGTCTCGCGCGAGCTGGCTCTCGAGCATGTGGGTCACGTGGCGATCGCCGAGGATCCGGCCGAGGACGTCGCCGACCGCGGCTACTTCTATTTGTATTGCCGCCAGCAGGGGCGCTGGTTGATCGAGGTGACGGGGCACGACCCGAAGGAAGACCCGGGCTGGTTCGACCGGTACTGTCCCCTTCGCAACATCTCGCCGGAGTTTCCGCCCACCATCCTCATCCACGGCACCAACGATAACGACGTCCCGTGCGACGAATCCCGGGACCTCGCCGCCCGAATGGCCCAGGCCGGGGTCGACTGCGAGTTGCTCGCGATCGAGGGAGCGGCCCATGGTCTTGGCGGCGTCGCACCCGAGGTCGCGGCCGACGCCGAACGACGCGCGGCCCGCTTTCTTCTCGAGCGCGTTTAGAATCACGTTTCTACCCGGAGGAATCACCAAAATGAAAATCACCTACCGCCTCTTCGCGGCCGCGTTTGCACTCGCAAGCAGTGTGGCCCTCGCCCAGAACGCCATCTGCTACAACTGCCCGCCCGAGTGGGCCGACTGGGGCACGCAGCTGAAGAAAATCAAGGAGAAGACCGGCGTCACCGTCCCGCAGGACAACAAGAACAGCGGCCAGTCGCTGGCGCAGCTCGTCGCGGAGAAAGGCAGCCCGGTCGCCGACGTGACCTACCTCGGCGTGACCTTCGGCATCCAGGCGAAGAAGGAGGGTGTGGTCGCGCCGTACCAGCCCGCCAATTGGAAGGACATCCCGGACGGCCTCAAGGACCCCGAGGGCAACTGGTTCACGATCCACTCCGGCACGCTCGGCTTCATGGTCAACGTCGATGCGCTGAAGGGCAAGCCGATCCCGAAATCCTGGAAGGACCTCACCAATCCGATCTACAAGGGGATGGTGGGCTACCTCGACCCCGCGAGCGCCTTCGTGGGGTACGTGGGGGCGGTCGCCGTCAACCAGGCCATGGGCGGCAGCCTCGACAACTTCGACCGCGCGATCGGCTGGTTCAAGGACCTGAAGAAGAACGACCCGATCGTGCCCAAGCAGACCTCGTACGCACGCGTGCTTTCGGGCGAGATTCCTATCCTCCTCGACTACGACTTCAACGCATACCGCGCCAAGTACAAGGACAAGGCGAACGTGGCCTTCGTGATTCCGTCGGAGGGCACGGTGATCGTGCCGTACGTGATGTCGCTGGTGAAGGGCGGCCCCAACGCCGCCAACGGCAAGAAGGTTCTCGACTTCGTGATGTCCGACGAGGGCCAAGCCGTCTGGGCGAATGCGTACCTGCGCCCGGTGCGTGCCTCGGCGATCTCGAAGGAGGCGCAGGCCAACTTCCTGCCGGCTTCCGAATACGCCCGCGCGAAGACCGTGGACTACGGAAAGATGGCGGACGTGCAGAAGGCGTTCAGCGAGCGCTATTTGAAGGAAGTGCAATGATCGATTGGGCCCCGGCCTTCGCCGGGGCGACGAGCTCGTCATCCCGGCGGACGAGCGCGTCATCCCGGCGGACGAGCGCGTCATCCCGGCGTAGGCCGGGATCCAATTCTTGGATCCGGTAGTCCGGGACCGGCGGCGGGCGCTCGCGCTCGCCGTTCCGGCCCTGGTGGTGTTCGCGGCCTTCTGGCTGCTCCCCATGGCGCGGCTGGTGCAGGTGGGTGGCAGCGGCAAGGAAGGCTTCGCGGCGTACTTCGCGGTGGTCACCAACGCGAACTACTTCAAGAGCCTCGTCTCCACGGTGGCGCTTTCCGCGGGCGTGAGCATCGTCACGCTGATCCTTGCGCTCGTCGCCGGGATCTTCCTGCAGCGCAACCGCTTCCCCGGGCGCGGGCTGCTGGTATCCCTGATGACGCTCCCACTCGCCTTTCCCGGCGTCGTGGTCGGCTTCATGGTCATCCTGCTCGCCGGACGCCAGGGCCTGATCGGCGACATCACCTCGCGTGTCTTCGACGAGAAGCTCGTCTTCGCCTACGGGATGGCGGGACTCTTCATGGGGTACCTGTATTTCTCGATCCCGCGCGTGATCCTCACCATCATGGCGTCGGTCGAGAAGCTCGATCCCGCGCTCGAGGAGGCCGCCCGCTCGCTGGGCGCCTCGACCTGGCAGGTGACGCGCGACGTGATCCTGCCGGCGCTCGGCCCGGCGATCATCTCCTCGGGAGCGATCTGCTTCGCCACCTCCATGGGTGCGTTCGGGACCGCGTTCACGCTCGCGACCCAGATCAACGTGCTGCCGATCACGATCTACAACGAGTTCACCAACTACGCCAACTTCGCCTCCGCCGCGTCGCTCTCGATCGTGCTCGGGCTCATCACCTGGGCGGCGCTCGCGCTGGCGAGGTCGCTGGCGGGCGCCGGCGTGGCGGCGGCGGGATGAAGCGCCGTCCCCTCCGCTACTGGCTGCAGATGGCGCTCACGCTCCTCGTCTGCGCCTTTCTCGTCGTGCCGGTGGTGATGTCGGTTCTCGCCGGTGTCACCGAGAACTACTTCATCGGCGTCAAGAGCGGGCTCACGCTGCGCTGGGTGGGCGAGGTGTGGACGCTGTACCACGAGACCATCTGGCGCTCGATCTACATCGCGCTCGCGACGCTGGCGGTGACGCTGGTGCTCGGCATCCCCGCGGCGTACGCCCTGGCCCGCGCGCAGAGCCGGTGGACGCGGCTCATCGAAGAGCTGATCACCTTGCCCATCGCCGTGCCGGGCCTTGCGACCGCCCTCGCGCTGATCCTTCTCTACGGCGGCTGGCGCGACTTCCGCGCGAGCTGGGGCTTCATCCTCGTGGGCCACGTGCTCTTCACCCTGCCCTTCATGGTCCGCTCGGTGCTCGCGGTGATGATGGCGGTGGACCTCAGGACGCTGGAGGAAGCCGCCGCGAGCCTCGGGGCCGGGTTCCGCGAGCGCTTCCTGAGCGTCGTGCTTCCCAACGTGCGCCCCGGCATCCTCGCCGGCTCGCTGATGGTGGTCACGCTCTCGATGGGGGAATTCAACCTCACCTGGATGCTGCACACGCCGCTCACCAAGACGCTGCCGGTGGGGCTTGCCGACAGCTACGCCTCGATGCGCCTCGAGATCGGGTCGGCATACACGTTGATTTTTCTGTTCATGATCGTGCCGTTGCTGGTGGGCATGCAGTGGGCCGCCGCGCGCACCGAAAGACCAAAAGCCTGATGGCCATCGCGATCCACCTCCATGACTGCGCCAAGACCTTCGTCGACGGCACGCGCGCGCTCGAGCCGCTGACGATCGACATCGCCGCGGGCGAGACCGTCGTCCTCCTCGGCCCCTCGGGCTGCGGCAAGACCACGACGCTGCGCATCAT
>JBKJTM010000381.1:0-4173 GCA_046590805.1 Usitatibacter sp. | reverse complement strand
GATGAGGAAGCGGCGCGAACGGGCGCCTGTTCGGTATCCAAGGTTGGTCCCTCCAATCCTTCATCCCCGGCCATGATGAAGACGCGGTGGATGTAGTTCTTGAGTTCCCGGACGTTGCCGGGCCATGGGTGCTGCTTCATGCGCGCAACTGCTCCGGGCGCGAATTTCTTGCGGGTTCCGCAGGCCTTGTTCATCTCCGTCTTCGAAGAGATCCATGCCGCTGCCGTCGGGCAGGCGCAGATCCCTCATCACGACGTCGGGGCGCTGGCGGCCGAGCTGGATGCGCGCCTCGGCCACGCTGCCGGCGCCCGCCGTGGTGAATCCCTCGGCTTGCGCGATGGCCACCAGCGCCTCGCGGGTATTCGAGTCGTCATCGACGATCAACACGTGGGACATGGATGTACTGGTCTCGGAATGAATGACTGCGCCGAAGCGAAGATTTTTCCATGTTGAACCGGAAGCCGGCGGAAGGCTGTCGGCCGAGTCCTACATCCCCTGGAAGTCTTATGCGAGAGAAATGAGGGGCCAGCGCGCATGGTCGAAGGCGGGCGCCTTCTCAAGCGTCTCGCGATCGATGTCGAGCACCGGCTGGCGTTGCTCGGCATCGAGCCTGAGCGCCGACGGCGATGCAATGTCCCTTGGAACATGCAGGTGTCGTGCCAGCGCCAACGCCGCGGAACGCCACATGGAATGCGCGGTCATGAATATTCATTTCAACCCGCAGGAGATTCAACATGGCAACATCAAAGAAGAAGTCCGCCGAGCCCGTGGCAATCGCGCTGCTGGAAGCCGATCACCGCAAGGTCGAAGCGCTTTTCGAGCAGTACGAAAGCGAGAAGGAAGGCGACGAGAGCACCAGGCGCGAGATCGCGCGGAAGATCTGCGGCGAGCTCACGGCCCACGCCCAACTCGAAGAAGAGCTGTTCTACCCGTGGTTGCGCGAGAACCTCGACGAGGAGGACATGGAGATGCTCGAGGAGGCCTACGTCGAGCACGCCGGCGCCAAGGACCTGATCGCCCAGATCGAGGCGGCGAGCGAGGTCGATGCGACCTACGACGCCAAGGTGAAGGTGCTGCAGGAGTACATCAAGCACCACGTGCAGGAGGAAGAGGAAGAGATCTTCCCGACGGTCGCGGACGAGAAGGACGAGCTGGACGCGCTCGGCCAGGAGATGCACGCCCGCAAGGTCGAAATCGCCGACGAGCTGGGGCTGGAGCCCGACGCGCCTCCGCCCGGCGCGCGCGGGAAGGGGGGCAAGCCGGCAGAGCAGCGCCGCTAGTCCATCTCGGTAACCCCAAAAGCGCGGCGGCCGCTCGAAAGCGGCCGCCGTTTTCAATTCGCGGGACCGGCCCGCGACATTCGCATCGCGCTACCTACTTCAATGCGATGGAGCTCTCGACTATCGTCACGCTTATGCGTCTACTTGGTGCGGGTGGTGGTGGTGGTGGTGGTCGGCGCGCTGCTGGTCGTCGTCTCCTTGGTCACCGAGCCGCTGCCCACCGGAGTGTCGACCTTGGTGGTCGAGGTAGTGGAGGTCGGCGTGTCGGTGGTGACGGTGGTCGAGCTGGTGCTCGGCGGGGGCGTCACGACCGTCGTCGTGGACTTCTCCACCGGCACCGGCACGGTCGTGGTGGTGGTTGAACTGCTGGTGGTGGCAGGGCGGTCGCAGCCGGTGACGACGGCGGCGGCGGCGAGCGCGGCAACGAGGGAAAGGAGTTTCATGGCGTCTCCATAAAAAGGGAGTTGTAGGAAGGAATTGGAAATCAACCCACCCACAATGCACGACCCGTGCCATCGCTTTTTCGCTCGAATTGCGCGCGCGGGATAGTCCGGTCGGACCGTGCGCACGCCAACGCGAAGCGATACTTTCCGCTTTGGAGGAGCTTTCAGTAACGGAAGCCCGGATCGATCCGATCGAGCTTGCGCAGCAGTGCGGGCCACTCCATCAAACCGTAAGGGCGGCGCGTCTGCGGCTGGTAATTGAGGTAGGTCTGATTCAGCACCTCCTCAGGCACCCCGCGCAGCTTGGCGCCCGTCGCCATCGCCGCGAGCTGCGACCGGCAGGCGAGTTCGAGCCGGTGCATCCAGTTGAAGGCCTCGCCAATGGTCTTCCCCACGGTGAGCAGCCCATGGTTGCGAAGGATCAACGCCTCGCCCGGGCCGAGGTCCCGCAGCAGCGATTCCTCTTCCTTGCGGTCGAGGACCACGCCCTGGTAGTCGTGATATCCGATCCGCAGGAAGCGCATGGCGGTCTGCGTGAGCGGCAGCAGGCCGCATTCGAGCATCGACACCGCCATGCCTGCCCAGGTGTGGGTGTGGATCACGCAGGCCACGTCGTGGCGCGCGCGGTGGATTGCGCCGTGGATCACATAGCCGGCCTTGTTGATGCCGTAGTCGAGGTCGCCGAAATCAGGACGCGCGAGAATGTTGCCGTCGACGTCGATCTTGATGAGGCTCGATGCGGTGATCTCTTCGTAGAGCATGCCGTAGGCGTTGATGAGGAACGCGTTGTCCTCGCCCGGCACCTGCGCGGAGATGTGGTTGGCCATCATGTCGGCCATCTCGTAGTGGGCCACCAGCCGATAGCAGGCCGCGAGGTCGACGCGCGTCTTCCACTCTTCGGCCGAGCAGCGGCCCTTCATCGACTGCAGGGGTAGTTGGTTCGCGGTCATCGCCTCATTCTAGGCGACCCGCGCGCGGCTAGTGGCGAAGGCCGGAGGAGGGGCGGGAGGAGGGCGAGGGGTGGGGAAAGTAGGGCACCGAGATCGGATCGTGGAGGTCGTACTCCGTCGCGACTTTCTTCACGACCGCCGCGAGCATCTCCAGGCATGGGTCGCACAGGTGGCTCGGCGGCTCGACGGTCCAATTGCAATCGTCCGGCCCCAACCGGTGGGTAAGCACGACCATCGGCATGTGACAGTTGCCGCAATCCGGCGGGCGCAGGCGGCGGAACTCGGCGCTGAGTCGCGCGTAGAGCTTGCCGGGGGTGAGTGCTGTTCTATCCATTTGTCCATTTTCCCCGCGATCCCGGCCAAGTCCAGCTACCTCGTGGCCTAACTTCATGTAGGACGTTGGGATTTTTTCGTCGAGGATCAACAACTCTGGCGTGTGGCCTTTGCCACCCTCCGTCTCGTGACGGCTGCAACCGGGCCTGGCTCGAGGCGCTGCAGGGCGCCTGTAAGATCCAGCGATGGAGGACAAACAAGTCGAGGCGCTGGCTGCCGAGGTGGTTACCCGGCTCGCCGCGGCGCGTACCGAGCTGGCCACGCAGATGCGTGCCCTCGGACTCGGCCTTGCGAATGGATGGCGGGTCACCGAGGAGCTGCGCCATACCGTCGAGGGCACCGAGTGGACATTCCGGCCCGTGCATCTGCGAGAGCCTGCGCCCCCCCTGGAGGTGAAGGTGGCGATCGACCAGGACGGGCGGCCGCGCTAGCACCGGGTGCTTTCTGGGGTTCATGCCCAGCCACGACTTTACATAATACAAATTATGCGGCTTTTCGACCGCGCCCCAATCAGGTCATCCGCACCGAGGGTCGCTGGCAGCTCTCCAGGATCGACTCGATCTCGGCCGGATCCACCGGCTTCACCAGATGGCGGTCGAATCCCGCTTCGCGGGCGCGCTTGCGATCGTTCTCCTGGCCCCAGCCGGTGACAGCGACCAGCACGCAGCCGGAGGTGGCAGGCTCGGACCGCAAGCGCCGCGCCACCTCGTAGCCGTGGATCTTCGGCATGCCGATATCGACGAAGGCGATGTCGGGGATGAACTCGCGCGCGGTGGCGAGCGCGTCGGCACCGTCATATGCGATGCGTACGTCGTGGCCTTGCGAAGTGAGCAACTGCCCGAGGCTGTTGGCGAAGTCGGCGTTGTCATCGGCGAGGAGGATGCGGCGCACGTGCGCATCGGGGCCGTCGTCGGCTTTCAGCGCCGGCGCTTCCTCGAGCCGGGCGTGCGAAAGCGGAAGGCGCACGGTGAATGCGCTCCCCTCCCCCTTCCCGGTGCTCGACGCCTCGATCGTTCCGCCATGGAGATCCACCAGCCGGCGCGCGAGGGTGAGCCCGACGCCCAGGCCTGCCTGCGACCGTTCCAGCGTGCGGTCGACCTGCACGAACATGTCGAAGATGGTGCCGAGCGACTCCGCCGCCATGCCGATGCCGTTGTCGCGCACCGT
>JBKJTM010000329.1:0-21367 GCA_046590805.1 Usitatibacter sp. | reverse complement strand
GCGGCAGCTTGTCGGTATAGGTGCTCTTCAGCTTCGCGACCCCGCGGTGCTCCAGCAGCGTCGAGCAAAGCGGATGGTCCTGCGCGAGCTTCTCCAGCACCTCCTCGTCCACGGACGGCGCGCCCGACGGCGTCTTCTTAACCGGTTTCAATCCGAGGCGATTGAAGAGGATGTCCGCGAGCTGCTTGGGCGAGCCCAGGTTGAACGGCCCGCCGGCGAGCTCGTGGGCGCGGCGCTCGAGGTCCATCATCTTCTGGCCGAGCTCGCCGCCCTGGCGCATCAGCAGCGCGCCGTCGATCAGGACGCCATTGCGCTCCATCGTGAGCAGCACGCCGGAGACCGGGATCTCGATCTCGCTGTAGATCCGGTCCAGCTTCGCGTCGCGCTTCAGGCGCGGCAGGAGCGCGCCGTGGATCTGCAGGGTCACGTCGGCGTCCTCCGCCGCGTACGCCGCCGCGCGCTCGATCTCCACCTGGTCGAAGGGAATCATCGCCGCGCCCTTGCCGGCCACGTCGGCGTAGGCGATGAGGCCGGTTGCGCCGAGGAAGCGCGCGGCGAGCGCGTCCAGGTCGTGGCGCTGGTGGCTCTCGAGCACGTACGACTGCAGCAGCGTGTCGTGCTCGAAGCCGCGTGCCGCGATGCCGTGGTTGCCGAACACCTGCCGGTCGTATTTGGAGTTCTGCGCCACCTTGATCTTCGCGGCGTCTTCGAGCCAGGGCTGCAAGCGCGCGAGCACCTGGTCGATGGGCAGTTGGGCGGCGACGCCCGCGTATCGGTGCGTGAGCGGGATGTACGCGCCCTCGCCGGGCGCGGAGGAAAACGAGATTCCCACCAGCTCGGCCCGCATCGGATCGAGGCTCGTGGTCTCGGTGTCGACGCAGGAGATCGCGGCGCCTTCGAGCTTGCGCGCCCAGCGCTCCAGCGCCTCCTCGTCGAGGATGGTCTCGTAGTTGCGCGTGGCGACGAAGGGCGTGATGTCGGGAACCTGGTCGATGCTCGCGTTGAGGATCGCGAAGTTGCGGCCTTTCGTCGGGGACGGACCCTGGTTTGCGCCTCTTCCTGGTTCAGGGTCCGTCCCCGGTGTTGCGCTCGCGCCGCCCTCGGGCGCATCTTCCTTGTTGATCAGGCTGTCGCGCAGCGTGCGAAAGCCGAAGCGCGTGAAGAGCTCGATCAGTTTCCTGTCGTCGGCTCCCTTGTCCAGCAGCGACTCCATCTCGAACGGGAGCTCGACGTCGGTCTTCACGGTGAGGAGCGCGCGGCCCGTGGGCAGCCAGTCCTTCACCCGCCGCAGGTTCTCGCCCACCACGCCCTTCACCTCGTCGGCGTGCGCGATCACGCCCTCGAGCGAGCCGTACTGCTCGATCAGCTTGCACGCTGTCTTGGGGCCGACCTTGTCGACGCCGGGAACGTTGTCGACCGCATCGCCCATCAGCGCCAGGTAATCGATGATGCGATCCGGGGGCACGCCGAACTTGCCCTTCACGCCCGCGGGGTCGAGGCGGTCGCCCGACATGGTGTTCACCCACAGCACCTTGTCGTTCACCAGCTGGGTCAGGTCCTTGTCGCCGGTGGAGATCACCGAATCCCAGCCATGGCTCTCGGCGTGGCGCACCAACGTGCCGATGACGTCGTCGGCCTCCACGCCGTCGACCACGACCACCGGCCAGCCGAGGGCGCGGATGGTCTCGATCATCGGCTCGATCTGCACCGCGAGCGGCTCCGGCATCGCCTGGCGCGTGGCCTTGTATTGCGGATAGATGT
This sequence comes from Usitatibacter sp., assembly GCA_046590805.1. Taxonomy (GTDB): domain Bacteria; phylum Pseudomonadota; class Gammaproteobacteria; order Burkholderiales; family Usitatibacteraceae; genus Usitatibacter. Next base: position 19,606 of record JBKJTM010000329.1, on the reverse strand, counting down.
CGTCGCGGAAGGTCTTGCCCCGGGGATCGAGGACCGCGGCGATATAATCGGAGGGGAAATCCTGCTTGAGCTTCCTCAGCATGTTGACCACGCCGAGGATCGCGCCGGTCGGCTCGCCCGACGGGCTGCGGAACTCCGGAAGCGCATGGAACGCGCGGTAGAAGTAGCTCGGCGCGTCGACAAGCAGGAGGCGTTTCTTCGTAGCGTTCATCTCTTCCCGGCAGGATCCCCATGGCCATCACCGCACCCAAGGTCCCGAAACCCTCGGATCCCCAGCTCGTCCGGCGCTCACAGAATTCCGCGCGCGAGTCCTGGCGGATGTTTGAAATTATCTCAGAGTTCGTGCTCGCGACCGAACGGCTGCAGAGCATCCAGCCGGCGGTCGCCATCTTCGGCAGCGCGCGCATCACGCCCGAGCACCCGTACTACCGGCTCACCGAGGACATCGGCCGGCGCCTTTCCGACGCCGGCTTCTCGGTAATCTCCGGCGGCGGCCCGGGGATCATGGAGGCTGCGAACAAGGGCGCCTTCGCGGGCAAGAGCCCGAGCGTGGGCCTGAACATCAAGCTCGACCACGAGCAGGGCGCCAACGCTTTCCAGGACGTCTCCCACACTTTCCAGCATTTCTTCGCGCGCAAGGTGATGTTCGTGAAGCAGTCGTGCGCCTTCGTGATGATGCCCGGCGGCTTCGGCACCCTGGACGAACTGACGGAGGTGCTCACCCTGGTGCAGACCGGCAAGATCCGCCGCCTGCCGATCATCCTGGTGAACTCGTCCTACTGGAAAGGCCTGCTCGACTGGATCAACACCCAGCTCGTCTCCGACAGGATGATCGGCGTCGACGACCCGAAGCTGATGCAGGTGATCGACGATCCCGCGGCGATCGTCGATGCGATCTTCGATCACTACCAGATGCGCGGATTCGAGCCCTCTCCGGCCGAACGCGAGGCGGAATTGGCGCTCTAACTGCTACACTTCGACTCGACATCGAGACTTCCATGAAAACGCTCATCGCCGCGCTGTTGTCGGCCCTCGCAATGGACGCCATGGCGCAATCCGCCGCGCGCTCACGCCCCCCCGGAACCGTTCCCCTCGACGAGGCGCCGCCGCCGCCGGCGATGGTGGAAACCGACCCGGCCCTCGAGCCGCTGGTGACCACCCGGCGCGACGGTGAGCGGACGGTGCAGGAGTATCGGGTGCGCGGCAAACTCTACATGCAGCGCGTGACGCCGAAGAATGGCCGCCCCTACATCCTCATCGACAACAAGGGCGACGGCACCTTCACCAAGCAGGACAACACGCTCGACAACGGCGTGCGCGTCCCCCAATGGGTCCTGCTGGAATTCTGACGCCACCCTAGGACTGCATGTCGGTATTCACTCCCGTTTCCGACGCGCAGGCGCGCGCGCTCCTCGAGCACTACACCCTGGGCGAGCTGGAGTCGCTCGAAGGCATCGCCCAGGGAGTCGAGAACACCAACTACTTCCTCACCACCACCACCGGGCAATACGTGCTCACGCTCTTCGAGCACATCGCCCGCGAGGACCTGCCGTTCTACGTGGGGCTGATGGACCACCTGGCGAGGCGCGACATCGTTTGCCCGGCGCCCCTGCGGCGGGACGACGGCGAGCTGCTGGGGGAAGCCGCCGGCAAGCCCGCCGTGCTGGTGACGCGATTGCCCGGCGCGCCGATCACCCGGCCCAGCGAGGACGATTGCCGCGCCGCGGGCCGCATCCTCGGCGACGTCCATGTGGCGGGCGTGGACTACGACGCCTCGCTGGACAACGCGCGCGGGCGCGCGTGGCGCGAAGGGTTCGCGGCGAAGGTCGCCGGCAGGCTTTCGCGGCCTGAGAACGACCTGATCGAGAGCGAGAATCGCTACCAGGCGCTGCACGACGACGCTGTCCTGCCGCAGGGCGTGATCCACGGCGACTACTTCCACGACAACGTGCTCTGGGACGACGAGGGCACGGGCGGCGTGATCGATTTCTACTTCGCCTGCGATGACGCGCTCGCCTACGACATCGCGATCGCGGTGAACGACTGGTGCGTGAACCCGGATGCGACGCTCGACCATGCCCGCGCGCGCGCATTCGTCTCGGGCTACGAGGTGCACCGGCCCCTGGAGGCGGGCGAGAGGAGCCTCTGGCCGGTGATGCTGCGGCGCGCGGCGCTGCGCACCTGGCTGGGACGGCTGGGATACAACCACTTCCCGCGCGATGCCCACATGACGATCGACAAGGACCACGCCTTCTCCCGCCGCCTCCTCGAGCACCACATCGCCCACGCACGCGAGCTGCAGGACACGCTCGAATAATGGACGCGCAGATCCGCGTCGCCGAGGTGCCGGCGGGCCGCGGCTTCGCCTGGCTCGCGGCGGCTTTCGGCCTCTTCCGCGCGAAGCCCGCGGCGTGGCTCTCGCTCTGCCTCGGGTGGATCGTCATCACCTTCGCCCTCATCCTGATGCCGTTCATCGGCGGGGTGATCGCCAATTTCATGCAGCCGGCATTCTTCGCGAGCTTCGCCATCGCCGCCTATCGGCAGACGCAGGGAGAGGCGATCGGGATGGGCGACCTCTTCACCGGCTTCAAGCGCCACCTGCGGGCGCTGGTGAACCTGGGCGCGCTGCTGCTGGTCGCCGAGATCGCGATCTTCGCGTTGATGGCGCTGCTGGGCCTGCCGATGGCGGGCGCGGAAGGCGGCTCCTTCACCGTGAGCGAGTACGTGCAGCTCCTCAAGGGCAAGGAATGGATCCTGGCGGTGGGATTCCTGCTGACCGTGGTGGTCAAGGGCGCGGTGTGGTTCGCCCCGCCCCTCATCGCGTTCCACGGCATGACCACGATGCACGCCATCCGCTGGAGCATCTATGCCGCGCTCGCGAACCTGGGCGCCATGTGCATCTATGGCGCCGCGCTCTTCACCATCTTCTTCGTGGGGCTCATCCCGTGGGGGCTCGGCCTGCTGGTGGTGATCCCGATGATGGTGATCAGCACCTTCATCGGCTATCGCGAGGTGTTCGAGAAGAAGACCGCCGAAGCGCAAGCGCTGCCCGAAGCCGGACCCTAGGCCGCGCGGCGCTTCCGGGTGCGAATCACACCCCAGGCGAGAAGCGCGATGGCGGCGACGGGGAAGAAGATGCGGTTGGGCCAGCGCTCCAGCTCGGCTACCTCGGCCCGGGTGGTGGAGCGCCCGGGTTGCGCCGGCTCGTACCACACCGGAATCTTCGCGCCGGGACGAAGCTCCCCACGCATGCCGTAGGGGATCGACCGCTTCGACGCCTCGAGCGAACGGCCCGCGGCGTCGTAGCGATAGGAAACGCGATAGGCGGTGCTGCGCTTCGCCGCGACCAGCTCCGTGACCGTGGCCTCGGCCTGCGTCCCGCTTTCGGCCAGCCTGCGCGCGTCGCCGAGCGCCAGGTGCGCGCCCAACCCAAGGAGCGCGAAGAGCGCCGCGAAGGCGAAGATCGACGCGGTGAGCAACCAGCGCAGGAGCCGGGCGCTCATCGGATCACACCGCGGAAAGCTTCGCGTACTGCAGCGCCAGCCACTTGGTGCCCTCCGCCCGGAAGCGCACCTGCACGCGCGCATCCAGCCCGCGGCCCTCGAAGTTGAGCACCACGCCCTCGCCGAACTTGGCGTGCATCACGTTCTGCCCGATGGCGAAAGGAACCTCGTCGGGCCGCTGCTTTTCGAAGTTGGCGCGCACCGGTGGCGTCGGATAGCGGCTGGCATCCGCCGCCGGGGCACGGCCGCCACCGGAGCTCCAGCCACTGCCGCCCGATGACCGTCCCCACCCACCGCCGCCGAAGGAAGGCTGGCCGCGGTCCTCGAACTGCTTTTCCGGCAGCACGATCCACTTGCAGAGCTGCGGCGGGATCTCCTCGACGAAGCGCGAGACGATGCCGTAGCGCGGCTGGCCGTGCAGCATGCGGCTGCCGGCGTACGAGAGATAGAGGCGCCTGCGAGCGCGCGTGATCGCGACGTACATGAGGCGGCGCTCCTCCTCGATGCCGCCGTCCTCGAGCATGCTGTTCTCGTGCGGCATCAGGCCTTCCTCGAGCCCCGAGATGAAGACCCCGGAGAACTCGAGGCCCTTGGCGGAGTGCACCGTCATCAGCTGCAGCGCGTCCTGGCCGGCAGCCGCCTCGCGCTCGCCCGCCTCGAGGCTCGCGTGCGAGAGGAACGCGGCGAGCATCTGCTGCTCCGGCGTGCCCGCGGCGGCGACGTCTTCCTGGGCTTCGCCGGCGGGCTCGAGGTCGTGCTCGAAATCCTCGGCGAAGAGCGTCGCCGCATTGATCAGCTCGTTCAGGTTCTCGAGCCGGTCCTGGCCGTCCTTCTCCGCGGCGTAGTGCTCCTTCAGGCGGCTTGTCTCGAGGATCTCCTCGATCAGCTCGGGAAGGGGCAGCGTCTGCGCCGACTTGCGGATCGCGTCGATCACCATGACGAACTGCGCGATCGCCGTGCCGCTGCGGCCGCCGACGACGCCCTGGCGCGCGATGTGCATGAAGCTGCCCATGCCGGCCTCGGCCGCCTCCTGGATCTGCTCGATCGAGCGCGCGCCGATGCCGCGCGGCGGGAAGTTGACCACGCGCGAGAAGGCGGTGTCGTCGTCGGCGTTGGCGGCGAGGCGCAGGTAGGCCATGGCGTGCTTCACTTCCATCCGCTCGAAGAAACGCAAGCCCCCGTACACCTTGTAGGCGATGCCCGCGCGGAAGAGCGAGTGCTCGAGGATTCGCGACTGCGCGTTGGAGCGATAGAGGAGCGCCATGTCCGAGAGCGCCATGCCCTCGCGATGGAGCGCCTTCACCTCGTCGACGATGAAACGAGCCTCCTCGTTGTCGTTGGCGGCGGCGTATATCCGCAACGGCTCGCCTTTGCCTTCGGAGGTCCACAGGTTCTTGCCGAGGCGCGCCTTGTTCTGCGCGATGATCGCGTTGGCGGCGTCGAGGATGTTGCCCTGGGAGCGGTAGTTCTGCTCGAGCTTCACCACCTTGTCCACGGCGAAATCGCGCACGAACTCGTTCATGTTGCCGACTTCGGCTCCGCGGAACCTGTAGATCGAATTGTGGGTGACGAGGCCAGCGGCGACGTAGTTGTGCGTCGGGAACACATCGAGATCGAAGACCTTGCGCCCCTCGCCTGCGAAGCGGGTGACCGTTGCGACGATCTCGAGCGAGCCGTCAGAAGCGATCATCGCCATGCCGGGCTTCACCGAGCCCGCGCGGATGAAGGGAAGCGACTTGCCGTGCAGGTTTGCCCGCTGCACGATCCGCCCCTCGAGAACCGCGCTCGCCTTCTCGGCCAGGGCCATCACCTCGCCGTAGTCCTTCCTGACCGTCTCGAAACGCCAGCTGGCCGATCCCTTCTTCGCGGGTCGCACGCTGAAACCGGCAGCGGCCAACGCCTGGCGGCGCACCGGGTCATTGCCCCCGGCGCACACCCGGTGCATTGGGCTTGCGCCTCGGCGGTCGCCGCAGAGCGTCACGACGACGTTATGGCGGTTGGAGTCGCGCGACATGGCGACGTGATGCGGCTCGTCGTGACGCAGCCCTCGCTCCTCAAGCAGGCGGTGGGCGCCGGCCGCGGTGTCGATTTCGCGATAGAGACGTGAGATATAGGCCGCGTCGTGAACCAATCCCCTGACGTAGCCGCCCACCCGCGGAACGAATGGCAGGGTGGGGATTGCGTACTTGAGGGAGAGGGATATCTCTTCGTAGCGCGCTTCGTTCTCGTTCGCGTGTGTGCCGACGATCCACGTGGCGTCTGCGTGCTCTTGCACTGACCGCAGCTTGAATCCCACCTTGGGCTTTGCCTGCCCTTTCGTATAGACGCAAGATGTCCCGAGGCGATACCCCACGCCCTTCTTGTGCATCAAATAGGTGAAGTAGGTCTGCGGCGTTTCGCCCAGCAGGTAGCCGGCGAAATGGGTGTGCTCCGGCGTGCTCACCAGGCGCTTGCCGCCCGCCGTCACGATCTCGACCAGCTCGGCGCGGGCATGGCTGGAATGGGTACCTGCAACAGTCGCGGGACGGAAATCGCCGGAGCCATAACAGGAGAGAACCCGATCACCGGGCTTCACGGCCTCGATCGGCTTGCGCGCGCCGTCCGCCATCGTCACCTGCGTTCCTGCGGGAAGGCACTGGTCATCATCACCGACCGCGAACACGCAGCCGTTCGACCCCGCCAGCATCTTGATCCACTGGTACTGCAGTTTGTTGGTGTCCTGGAATTCGTCCACCAGGATGTACTGGAAGCGGTTCTGGTAATGCTGCAGCAGGTTCAGGTGCCGGCCGAGCATCTCGAAGGTGCGCAGCAGCAGCTCGGCGAAATCGACCACGCCCTCGCGATTGCACTGGGCGTCGTAGTCGGCATAGAAGGCGACCATGCGGCGGGTGAATTCATCGCCCGCCTCGACCGCGTTGGCGCGCAGGCCCGCCTCCTTGCAGTTGTTGATGAAGTTCTGCAGCTGGCGCGGCGGATACTTTTCCTCGTCCATCGCCTGCGCCTTCGCGAGCCGCTTGATGAGCGACTGCTGGTCGCCCGAGTCGAGGATCTGGAAGAGCTGCGGCAGCTCCGCATCGCGATGGTGCGTGCGCAGCAGCCGGTTGCAAAGGCCGTGGAACGTGCCCACCCACATGCCGCGGGTGTTGATCGGCAGCATCGCCGAGAGCCGCGTCAGCATCTCGCGGGCGGCCTTGTTGGTGAAGGTGACCGCGAGGATCCCGGCGGGGCTCACCTGCCCGGACTGGATCAGGTGCGCGATGCGGGTGGTGAGGACTCGCGTCTTGCCGCTGCCGGCGCCGGCCAAGATGAGCGCGCTCTGGCGGGGCAGGGTAACGGCCTGATGCTGCTCGGGATTGAGGTTCGAAAGATAGGCGGACATGCGGAAAATAAATGGTGTCAGACACCATTTTCCGGATTTTCCGGCGGTCCAACGCCGTAAATCGACTCCGACACCATTTATTTTGGGCAAAAAAGAGGGCGCCCTGAAGGCGCCCTTCAACTGTCTGCCCCAACTGCTGTCTCGCCACGCGGGCGGGACGTCTGTATCGACCGGGAGGGGCCGCAAGAAGTTCCGTGGCTACGGCCCGCCCTTGACGTGCGGCAGGACGACCCCGCGGATCGAGCGCAGGTTGCCCATCAGGGAACGGGCGTCCGCCTCGCTGGCGAGCCCGGGGACCTGGACGGCGAATTTTTCCTCGGCCTTGGCGACTTCCGCCGGATAGCCGTTGGCGCGCACCAGGCGGTTGAAGGCAAGCGCCTTGTCGCGGGTCTCGAACAACGCCACCACCACCCGCCACTTGCCGCCCGGCCGGGCGGACGCGCCATCCCTGGGAATCTCGGTCTCGGCGCCCCAGATCTCGAGTTGCTTCGGATCGACCTTGGCAACTTCCGGCTTGCCGCCGCGCGGGTACTGGTAGAAATCGAGCGGCTTGTCGAGCGTGACGTTGGGATGGCCGGCGCTGCCGACGGTGACGCTGCCCTCGATCAGGCAGACCAGGTCGCGCTCGTCGGTGGACTTGCCCCACAGGTCGGTGCCGCGGATGCCGACGGTCACGTTATTCACCTTGATCGCGATGTCGCGCTTGCGCACCTGCTGGCTGGTGAAGCGAAACGCGCCCGAGATCACCGACAACGCCGCGCGGAACGCGCCGCCGCCCTCTTGCGCCCGCTCGACCACGAACCGCGCGTTCTCGCCCAGCTTCACCGCGCTGCCCTCGGAAAGTAGTAGCTGCACGCGCGCGTTGCTTCCGGTGCGAACCCCGTCGGCCGCCTGCAGCGCGGTGCCGGGCGTGACGGGCACGAGGCGGCCGCCGCGCTCGAGCCACGCCGGGTATTGGACCGCCTCGACCGTCGCCGCCTGCCCCCAGGCCACCGGCGCCCAGAGCGCCGCCGCGAGCAACCATCCCGCCGTCGCCACCCTCATCGAAAGCCTCCCTTCCATCCCGCAATCTACGCCGCTCGCGCCCGAGCCGATGCGCAAGCCCGAAACTGCCCGGAACTGCGCGTCAAATCAAGAGTTTGGCAAATGCCGCCTGATATAATTTCGGGCTCCATGGAATCCCAATACCATCCGCGGGCGATCGAGCCCGCCGTCCAGAAGGAATGGGCCGCGACCAACGCATTCGCCGCGCCCGACGCCTCACCGAAACCCAAGTACTACTGCGTATCGATGCTGCCCTACCCCTCGGGGAAGCTGCACATGGGGCACGTGCGCAACTACACCATCAACGACGCGCTCTACCACTTCATGCGCATGAAGGGCTGGAACGTCCTCATGCCGATGGGCTGGGATGCCTTCGGCCTGCCCGCGGAAAACGCGGCGATGGCGAACAAGGTGCCGCCGGGGAAATGGACCCGGGACAACATCGCCTACATGAAGCAGCAGTGCCAGGCGATGGGTTGGGCGATCGACTGGTCGCGCGAGGTCGCCACCTGCGATCCTTCGTACTATCGCTGGAACCAGTGGTTCTTCCTGCGCCTGTGGGAGAAAGGCCTCGTCTACAGGAAGTCGGGCGTGGTGAACTGGGATCCGGTCGACATGACGGTGCTCGCCAACGAGCAGGTGATCGACGGGCGCGGCTGGCGCACCGGCGCGCTGGTGGAGAAGCGCGAGATCCCGATGTGGTACATGCGCATCACCGACTACGCCGACGAGCTGATCGATTCGCTCGACGGGCTCGGATGGCCCGAGCAAGTGAAGCAGATGCAGCGCAACTGGATCGGGCGCAGCTCCGGTGTCGAGTTCGTGCTGCCCTACGCGCCCGCCACCACCCAGCGCATGGCCGACGGCAAGCAGGGGTTGAAAGTCTTCACCACGCGCGCCGACACCATCATGGGCATCACCTTCGCGGCGGTGGCGGCGGAGCATCCGCTCGCCTCCGAGGCGGCGAAGGGCAATGCCGCCCTCGCCAGCTTCATCGAGGAATGCAAGCGCGGCGGCGTAGCGGAGGCCGAGCTCGCCACGATGGAGAAGAAGGGCATGCCCACGGGCCTCTTCGTTCTCCACCCGGTCACCGGCGAGGAAGTCGAGGTCTGGGTCGGCAACTACGTGCTGATGGGCTACGGCGAGGGCGCGGTGATGGCGGTGCCCGGCCACGACGAGCGCGACTTCGCCTTCGCGAAGAAGTACTCGCTCGCGATCAAGCCGGTGATCGACGTCGGCATCCCCTATTCGACCGACGAGTGGGAGCCCGCGTACGCGGAGCACGGCCGCAACGTGAACTCGGGAGCCAGGTTCGCCACGCTCGACGGCAGCGATCATGCACAGGCGGTGGACAAGGTCGTGGCCTTCCTCGAGCAGGCCGGCATCGAGGCGCGCAGGCGCGTGACCTACCGCCTGCGCGACTGGGGCATCTCGCGCCAGCGCTACTGGGGCACGCCGATTCCGATCGTGCAGTGCGCCAAGTGCGGCGACGTGGGCGTCCCCGACGGCGAGCTGCCGGTGGTGCTCCCGGAAGACCTGGTGCCCGATGGCAGCGGCAGCCCGCTCGCGAAGACGCCCTCGTTCTACGAGACCAGGTGCCCGAAGTGCGGCGGCGCCGCGAAGCGCGATACCGACACCATGGACACGTTCGTGGACTCGTCGTGGTACTTCATGCGCTACACCTGTCCCGATGCGGACACCATGGTGGACGAGCGTGCCCAGTACTGGATGCCGCTCGACATGTACATCGGCGGCATCGAGCACGCGATCCTGCACCTTCTCTACGCGCGCTTCTGGACCAAGGCGATGCGCGACCTCGGGCTCGTCAAGGTGGACGAGCCGTTCGCCAACCTGCTCACCCAGGGGATGGTGCTGAACCACATCTACTCGCGCCGCACCGCCAAGGGCGGCGTCGAGTATTTCGCGCCCGACGAGGTGGCGGTGGTCCACGACGCCGAGGGCAAGGTCACGGGCGCCACGCTCAAGTCCGACGGCAGCGCGATCGACTACGAGGGCATCGGCACGATGTCCAAGTCGAAGCGGAACGGCGTCGACCCGCAGGAGATGATCGATCGTTACGGCGCCGACACCGCGCGCTTCTACGTGATGCAGGCCAATCCCCCGACCGACACCGTGCTGTGGTCCGACGAGAGCGTCGAGGGCTCGTTCAGGTTCCTGCGCCGCCTGTGGACGATGGTGCACGCGCATGTGGAAGCGGGCGTGGCCGAAAGCCGGGGTGAGACCCCAAGCGCCGCAGACCGGAGCCTGACCCCGGAGCTGAAGGAGCTGCGCTTCAAGCTCCACAAGACGATCGAGAAAGTGGCCGACGATTATGGCCGCCGCCTGCAGTTCAACACCGCGATCGCGGCGGTGCGCGAGCTGCTGAACCTCCACGGCGACCTGAAGGACGCGAGCCCGGTGGCGCGCAGGGTCGCGCAGGAAGTCCTCGAAGACGCGATCCTGCTGCTCGCTCCGATCGTTCCGCACATCTGCACCGCGCTCTGGGCCGAGCTGCGCCCGGGCACGAAGCTGATCGACCAGCCGTGGCCGCTGGTGGACAAGGAAGCGCTCGTCCAGGACACGATCGAGTTGGTGGTGCAGGTGAATGGCAAGCTGCGCGGGCACATTCGCGTCGCCGCCGACGCGGGCAAGGACGTCATCGAGGCGGCGGCGCTCGAGGACGAAACGGTGCAGAAATTCCTCAACGGCCAGAAGCCGAAGAAGGTCGTCGTGGTGCCGGGACGGTTGGTCAATGTCGTCGTATAGATCGTCATCCCGGCGTAGGCCGGGATCCAATTGGGCCCCGGCCTTCGCCGGGGTGACGCTGCTGCTATTCCTGGTCGGCTGCGGCTTCCAGCTGCGCGGCGACCCCGCGGTCGGCATCAAGGCGCTGCACCTCTCGACCGTGGCCGGCTCGGGCGTCTACGGCGAGCTGCGGCGCGCGCTCTCGAGCGGCAGCACCAAGCTCGTGCCCCGGCCCACCGACGCGCAGGCGCATCTGCGCATCCTGTTCGAGGGCCAGGAGAAGAGCGTCTACACCATCACCGGCACGGGCCGCGTGTACGAGTTCCAGCTGCGCCTCGTGGTGCGCTACGACCTCGTGGTCCCGGGCCGCGAGCTGCCGCTCATCGCGCCGACCGAGACCGAGGCGCGGCGCGTGATCACCTACAGCGAGACGGCGCCGATCGCGAAGGAAGCCGAGGAGCAGCTGCTCTTCAAGGACATGCAGGCGGAGCTCGCCGGCCGGATCCTGCGCCAGATCGCGCTCGCGCAGCGCGACCTCTGATGAAGATCGGCGCGCGCCAGCTCGAGGGGCACCTCAGGAAGGGCGTGGCCCGCCTCTATGCGGTGCACGGTGCCGAGACCCTGCTCGCCCTCGAGGCCGCCGACCGCGTCCGCGAGGCGGCGAAACGCGACGGCTGCACCGAGCGCGAGATCTTCTTCGCCGAGCCGGGAGTCGACTGGAGCCGCTTCGGCGCGAGCGCCGCCAACATGTCGCTCTTCGCCTCGCGCCGGCTGGTGGAATTGCGCATCCCGACCGGCAAGCCCGGCGCGGAGGGCGGACGCGCGATCGAATCCTGGTGCGCGCGGCTCCCCGACGATGCGGTGACCCTGGTGATGCTCCCCGAGCTCGAGTGGCAGCAAATGAAGAGCAAATGGTTCGAAGCGCTCGACGGCGCCGGCCTGGTGGTCGAGGCCAAGGCGGTGACGCGCGACGAGCTCCCCGACTGGCTCGCCAAGCGCCTCGCGAGCCAGCAGCAGCGCGCCTCGGTGGAGACGCTCGAATGGCTCGCCGACCGCGTCGAGGGCAACCTCCTCGCCGCCAGGCAGGAGGTCGAGAAGCTGGCGCTGCTGCTGCCGCCGGGCGAGATCACGCTCGAATCGATCCGCGACACCGTGACCGACGTCGCCCGCTTCGAGCGCGATGTCCTGATCGACGCGATCCACGAAGCCGACGCGCAGCGCATCGTGCGCGCGGTTGCGTCGCTCGAGGCCGGCGGCGAGCCGCTGCCGTTGCTCCTCTGGACTCTGTGCGAGGAGCTACGCAAGATGATGGCGATTTCCGCCGGCCAGCGGCCGCGCGGATTCCTGCAGCCCGAGCGGACGGCGGCGCTGCAGAAGACCGCAAAACGCCACGACGACGCGTCCTTCGAACGCCTGCTCGCGCTCGCGCACCGCGTCGACATGCGCACCAAGGGGGTGGAGTCCGGGGATCCGTGGAATTCCGTGGTCGAGATGGCGCTCGGCCTCGCCGGCAAGCACGTGCTGCAAGCCGTGGCCTATTGAGGCACCGCCTACTGCACCGCGAAAACCTCCACGATGCCGACGCCGACGTTCCCATCGGCATCGCGCACGATGGCGGTATAGAGGCCCGGGTTCAGGGTGATCAGGATTGCCGACTCCTGTGCATGTTCCGGAGCGAAGCCGCTCGACGAGATCTCCTGGGCATTGGAAGCGCTCGCCCAGTTGTCGTTGCTGGCGATCATGTTGGCTCCCGAGTACAGCTCGATCATGGGATTCGGCAGGGGGTTCGCGATGCCGAACCGAGCCAGGGACGGGCCGCGCGCGCGCACGACGACCGTCCTGGGCCCCGCACCCTGGATGGCGAAGCCGCCGATCATGACGTCATTGCCGGTTCGGACCAGTCCGCGCGTCGCGATGTTGACAAGCGGCGACTCGGGATGGTCGACCTCGAAGACCTCGACGATGCCGGTGCCGGTGCTGCCGTTCTTGCCGCTCACGATCGCGGTGTAGGCCCCCGGCGCCAGGGCCGTCATGACCGCGGCCTCAGAGCCGATGCTCGGCGCGTATCCGCTCGCGCTCAGCTCCGCGGCATTGCTCGCCGAGGACCAATCGTCGTTGCTCGCGATCAGGGTCTGTCCGGAATAGAGATCCAGCTTCGGATTGTCCAGCGTTCCAGTCACGCCCTGCGAGGCCATGGACGGGCCACGCGCGCGCACCACCACGGTCTTCGCAGCCGTGCCGCCGATGATGAATCCGCCGATCAGCACGTTGTCGCCCGTCAGGACCTGCATGCGAGTGGAGAGGTTGACGAGGCGCGGCACGACCGTGTTCGGAGAGAACGACGCCGTCACGCCCGTCGCGGAATTCATCGTCACCGTGCAGCTCCCGGTGCCGGTGCACGCGCCGCTCCAGCCGGAGAACACCGAGCTCGAATCGGCGCTCGCCGCCAGCCTGACTATCGTGCCCGCGCCGAAGTTCGCTGCGCACGCCGTCCCGCAGTCGATGCCGGTCGGTGAAGAGGCGATCGTGCCGCGACCGCTGCCGGTTCTGGTGACCGCCAGGCCGAAGGTGCCGTTGTTGGCGGAGACCGGGAAGGTCTGCGTCACCTGCGGCGCGGGGCCATACAGCGCATCGCCGTTCTGCTGGGCGGTTACCGTGCAGCTGCCGACCGCCAAACCCGAAACGGTGTTGCCGGAGACGGAGCAAATGCTGGGGGTGTTCGAGAGAAACGATACCGGGAGCCCGGAGCTCGCCGTGGCATTCAGGCTGCCGACGCCGGCAACGACCACCGCCGGCGCCGGACCGAAGGTGATTGTCTGGGATGCGGGAGGCCCGATGCGGAACGTGATCGTCTTCTCGGGCGCGGGATCGTAATAGACCGTGCCGCCCTGGCTGGCGCCGACCGTGCACATCCCCGAAGCCAGCCCGTTGACCGTCGTCCCGCTCACGTCCGGCGGCACTCCGCTGAGGCTGCAGATGGAGGGGGTGAGGCTCCTGAATGTCAGTGGCACACCCGAGAAACCACCGTGCGCCAGCAACTGACCGCTGCCGCCGATGGGGACGCTCGGCGCGGGGCCGAAGGTAATAGTCTGCGGAAGCGTGCCGGCCATGGCCGGCACCGGTGTACTCCCCTGGGGATAGGTGTATCCGGGCACCGCGCCCCAGCACTTCACTTTCCGGTCAGTGGTCAGCGCGCAGCTGAAGTCGCCCCCAGTGGATACAGCCACGACCCCGCTCGCCAGCCCCACCACGTTCACCGGCGTGGGCGTGGCACTGTTGTTTTGGCACTGCTGATTTCCATCGCCAAGGAGGCTGCAATACCCCCAGCACTTGACGCCCCCGCCGCTCGCGACGGCGCACGTATAGCCCGGAGAAAAGTAGGTGCGATACGCGTAGGTTTCGTACCTGCCCGCGGAAACTTGCGCGACACCCTGGGTCATGCCGCTCACGTCGAACGGGGTGAGGCGATTCGTGGTGGTGCCGTCGCCCAGCTCACCGTAAAAGTTGCTCCCCCAGCACTTCAGGCCGCCTGCGGCCGTGAGGGCGCAGCTGTGTCCGTAGCGATACAGGGGTCCGTACTGGGCTTGGGAAGACCCTCCAGCCGCCGTGACGGCAACCACGCCCGTGGAGAGGCTTGCGACATCGACCGGCGTCAGTCGATCCGCGGTGGTGCCGTCGCCCAGCTCGCCGGCCGCGTTGGAGCCCCAGCAGCGCACGCCGCCGTCGGAGAGCCTTGCGCACGTATGGGAATAAGCGGCTGCGACATGTGACACACCGGTTCCGAGGCCGACGACGTTCGTCGGTGCCGTGCGGTCCACCGTGGTTCCGTCGCCGAGCTGGCCGGCTATATTCCGGCCCCAGCATTGCACCGCTCCGGTGACGAGCACCGCGCATGTATGGCTGTATCCGGCCGATATCTGCGCGGCGGAGGCGGCAAGCCCGACGACGTCGACTGGCGTCAGGCGCCGGGTCGTCGTGCCATCGCCCAGCTGCCCCGAGCTGTTGACTCCCCAACACTTCACGCCGCCGGAGGTCATGAGGGCGCAACTGTGATAGCCGGCGGCGGAAACCATCGCGACGCCGCTGGTCAACCCGGTGACTTCTCCCGCCGTCTCCCGCGACATGAACTCCCTGCCATCTCCCAGTTGGCCCCAGTAATCGTCACCCCAGCACTTGACGCCGCCGGAGCTCGTCACGACGCAGGCATGCTTCCCGCCGACATCCAGCTGCGCCACATCCGTCAATTCGACGGGCACGGCGGAAACCGACAAGGCAGTGCCCATGCAAAGGGCGGCGTATAAGGCGAGCGATGAAAGTCGGGAATCCAGGCGCATCCTTCACTCTAGCTGTTTTAGCAGGCCGCCCGCGGCGATCCGTTCGGACTAGACTGAATGGACTGGTAAAATTCCCAGCTTCAGATGCCCAACGACCTCGCCTCCGCCGACCTGCGCGCCACGATGTTCGCCATGGGGGAGCGCGCGCGCGCTGCGGGGCGAGCGCTCGCCAAGGCCTCGACTGCGGCCAAGAATCGGGCGCTGCTCGCCGCCGCCGAATTCTTGGTCGCCCGCGAGAAGACACTCCTCGCCGCCAATGCGAAGGACGTGAAGGCCGCGCGCGCCGAGGGCCGGGACGACGCGTTCATCGACCGCTTGACTCTCACCGCCAAGGCGATCGACGCGATGGCCGAGGGCCTGCGCGAGGTCGCCAGGCTGCCCGATCCGGTGGGCGAGGTGAGCGATCTGCGCTATCGCCCCTCCGGCATCCAGGTGGGCCGCATGCGCGTGCCGCTGGGCGTGATCGGCATCATCTACGAATCGCGGCCCAACGTGACCGCGGAAGCGGGCGCGCTCTGCATCAAGTCCGGGAACGCGAGCATCCTGCGGGGCGGCAGCGAGTCGCTGCAGTCGAACCAGGCGATCGCCGCGTGCCTCGCGCTCGGTCTCAAGGCGGCCGGCCTGCACGAGGACGCGGTGCAACTCGTGACCACGCCCGACCGCGCCGCCGTGGGCGAGATGGTGATCATGGAAGACCACATCGACGCCATCGTGCCGCGCGGCGGCAAGAGCCTCATCGAGCGCGTCGCGAAGGAAGCGCGCGTCCCGGTGATCAAGCACCTCGACGGCATCTGCCACGTCTACATCGACGACCGCGCCGATCCCGCCAAGGCGGTCGCCATCGCCGACAACGCCAAGACGCAGCGCTACGGCACCTGCAACACCATGGAGACGCTGCTGGTCGCGCAGGCGATCGCGCCCAGGGTGCTGCCGGAGATCGGCAAGGTCTATGCGCAGAAGGGTGTCGAGATGCGCTGCTGCCCCGAGTCGCGCGTGATCCTGGAAACGGCCGGCATCGCCAACGTGCGCGCCGCGGTGGACGAGGATTTCCGCACCGAGTGGCTGGCGCCGGTGGTCTCGATCTCGATATTGCCCGGCCTGGACGAAGCGATCGCCCACATCGCCGAGTACGGCTCGCAGCACACCGATGCCATCGTGACCGACGACTGGTCGCGCGCGCAGCGCTTCCTGCGCGAGGTCGACTCGAGCTCGGTGATGGTGAACGCCTCCACCCGCTTCGCCGACGGCCACGAGTACGGCCTGGGCGCCGAGATCGGCATCTCCACCAACAAGTTGCACGCACGCGGGCCCGTCGGCCTCGAGGGCCTCACCTCGCAGAAATGGATCGTGCTCGGCGACGGACACGTGCGCAGCTGACTTGGCCGATACCCCCGTAGCCGGCCCCGTAGGGCTTTTCGGCGGCACCTTCGACCCGATCCATTTCGGCCACCTGCGCCTCGCCACCGAGCTCGCCGAGGCCTTCCGCCTGGAGAAGGTGATCTTCCTGCCGGCGGGCCTGCCCTACCATCGCGGCCGCTCGGCGCACGCCTCGAACGAGCAGCGCCTCACGATGCTGAAGCTCGCCACCGCACGCGACGCGCGTTTCGACCTGGACGATCGCGAGCTCCGCCGCGACGGCAATACCTACACCTACGACACGCTCGCGGAAATCCGCAAGGAACGCGGGCCGAACGCGCCGCTCTTCTTCCTCACCGGCTCGGACGCCTTTTCCAAGATCGAGACCTGGAACCGCTGGACCGAGCTCTTCGACCTGGCGCATTTCGCGGTCGCGATCCGCGCCAACGACGAGAACTGGTTCTCCAGGGGACCCGGCGCCTTCCCGACCGCGGCGTGGCCGCGCATCACCCTCAATATCCGCGAGCTGCTGGGGTCGCCCGCGGGCAAGATCATGACCTATTCGATGACCCCGATCGCGATTTCGTCGACCGCCATCAGAACTCTGGCGGGCGAAGGAGCGTCAATCCGTTATCTCACCCCGGATCCGGTGGTCGAATACGTGCGCTCCCACAACCTCTATTCCACCCGCGCGAGCGCGCCGCAGACTGCCGACAACGCCACATGAAGACACCCACCACCCTTGCCAAGAAGAAGCTCGTCATCGCCGCCCTGGAGGACATCAAGGCGCACGACATCGTCGCCATCGATGTGCGCAAGGTGACGCCGATCTTCGACTGGATCGTGGTCGCGAGCGCCGATTCCGGCCGCCAGACCAAATCGCTCTCGCGGCACGTGCGCGACAAGCTGAAGGCGTCCGGCTCCGCGATCGTCGGCACCGAGGGCGAGGAGTCGGGCGAGTGGGTGCTGGTGGACGCGGGCGACATCGTGGTCCATGTGATGCAGCCGGCGGTGCGCCAGTACTACAACCTCGAGGAGCTCTGGGGTGAGGGCAAGTTCGAGAAGGTGGTGAACTCCAGCGCGCCGGTCGAGGCCAAGGCGCCGCGCGCGCGCCGCGCCGCGCCGAAGGCCGCCCCCCGGGCCGCGCCGAGGACCGCGCGCAGCACCGGCGCCAGCGCCAACACCAAGCGGCGGCGCGCCAGCTGAAGTCGTGCGCGTGACCATCCTGTCGGTGGGCCACAAGATGCCGGCCTGGATCCAGGACGGGTTTCATGAATACGTGCGGCGGATGCCGCCGGAGATCCGCGTCGAGCTGACGGAGTTGAAGCCCGAGGACCGCGGCGCCGGCCGCAGCGTGGAGAAGGCGCGCGCCGTGGAAGGCGAGCGCATGCTGGCAGCGCTGCCCGCTGGCGCCACGCTGCTGGCGCTCGACGAGCGCGGCAAGGCCTTCAGCACCCAGGCGCTGTCGCTGATGCTCGCCGAATGGATGCGCGATGGCTCGCATCCCACGTTCGCGATCGGTGGCGCCGACGGCCTGGACGCCGCGGTCCAGGCGCGCGCCGACAAGGTCTTTTCCCTCTCCAGCCTCACCCTTCCCCATGGCATGGTCCGGGTGCTGCTCGCCGAGCAGCTCTACCGCGCCTGGTCGATCATCGCGCGCCACCCCTACCACCGCGAATGAGCCGGATCGTCTTCCTGCCGGGCTTCGATGGCGATGCGGCGCTGCGGCGCGAGTTCGTCGCCGCGCTCGGCCGCGGCAACGAAGTGGTGGCGGTGAGCTATGCCAACCGACCGTTGGGCTCGCTCGACGAGTATCGAGTCCACGCGATGGCGCAGGTGCCGGTCGACTGGAAGCCGGTGCTGGTGGCGGAGTCGTTCTCGGGGCTGGTGGCCGCGCGCTGGGCGTCGATCGATTCGCGCGTGCGCGCGCTCGTCCTCTGCGGGTCGTTCGCCCGCAACCCGATGGGCTACGCCACCGGGCTCGGCGCCTCCTGGCCCGAGCTGGTGAAGCTCGGGCCCTCCCTGCTCGATCCCGCGGTGCAGCTCTCTGCCGATCCCGCCCGCCGGCGTTGGTCGTCGGACCTCGCCCGCACCGTGAGCGGCCTGCGCGGCGACGTGGTCGCAGAGCGCCTGCGCCTGATCGCCGCCGAGGACATCGGCACCACGCTCAGGGCATTGACGGTCCCGGTCGTGCTGCTGCAGTTCGACGAGGACATGGTGATCGGCGGCGCGGAGCGCGCGCATCTCGAATCGGTGTGCCTCGAGCCCCACGTGGTGCGTATCGCGGGGCCGCACTTCGCGCTGGGCACGCGGCCCGCCGAATGCGCGGAGGCGATCGGGCGCGCGTTGGCTACGGTGTTGCCGGCCAAGGGCGCAGCCTGATCTACCTCGCATCCCGCAGCCCACGGCGCCGCGAGCTCCTCACGCAGATCGGCGTTCGCTTCGAGGCAATCCACTTCCGCGAGGGCTCGCGCCAGGATGCCGATACCAACGAAGCGGTGCTGGCGAACGAGCAGCCCGAGGATTACGTGCGCCGTGTGACGACGCTCAAGGCCGAGGCCGCGTGGCAGCGGGTGACCTCGCGCCGCGGGCTTCAGAAGAAGCCCATCCTCGCCGCGGACACCACCGTGGCCCTGGCCGGCGAGATCCTCGCCAAGCCGGTTGATCGCGAGGACGCGGCACGCATGCTGCGCCTGCTCTCCGGGACGCAGCACCACGTGCTCACCGCCGTGGCGATCCTGTATGAGCAGCGGATTGAGATGGCGGTGAGCAAATCGCTGGTCACGTTCGCCACGCTGGACGAGGAGCGCATCGCCGCCTACGTGCAGAGCGGCGAGCCGTTCGACAAGGCCGGGGGCTACGGCATCCAGGGCCGCGCGGGCGCCTTCGTCGAGCGCCTCGAGGGAAGCTATTCGGGGGTCATGGGGCTGCCGCTTTACGAGACGGCCACGCTCCTGCGACTATTCGGGGTGATAGTCCCCTAGGGGGACGAAGAGCCTGAGTCCCGGTCACCCGGAAAACGATGAACGAGCAGATCCTCATAAACGTCACCCCGCAGGAGACGCGGGTGGCGGTGACCGAGCAGGGCGCTGTGCAGGAGCTGCACATCGAGCGGGACTCGAGCCGCGGGCTGGTCGGCAACATCTACCTGGGTCGCGTGTGCCGCGTGCTCCCCGGCATGCAGTCGGCTTTCGTCGAGATCGGCCTGCCACGCGCCGCATTCCTGCACGTGGCCGACATCTGGG
>JBKJTM010000070.1:0-6916 GCA_046590805.1 Usitatibacter sp. | reverse complement strand
TCCTGTCCCACCAACTGGCCGTAGATGAGGCCGGTGTTGAAGGTGCCGAGCGTGAGGCCGTCGGGCTTCGAGCCGTAGATGAAAATCCGGCCGCTATTCATGGGCGGGCATCTCCGGCCTCTTCCCTCCGGGCTTGCGACCCTTGTATATCGCATAGGCGATGGTGATCGCGATGATGGCGATCAGCACCAGCGACAACGGACGCAGGAAGAAGCTCGGGCCCCAGATGGCCAGTGCCGTGTTGAGCGATTTTTCGGCGATGCCTCCCAGCACCAGCCCGATCGCGAACGGCGCCCGGGGCCAGCCGAACCTGAGCAAGGCGTAGCCGACAGCGCTGAACACCACCAGGATGACCAGGTTCTGCCAGTGCCCCTCGTTGATGTAGGCGCCGAGCACGCAGAGGATCAGCACGAACGGGATGAGAAGGCTGCCGCGGATGAAAGTCAGGACGGCCACCCAGCGCGCCACAAAAAGCAGGAAGGTCACCGCCATGATGTTGCCCACCACCAGCGCCCAGATCAGCATCCACACCAGGTCCAGGTGCTTGGTGAGCATCGCGGGGCCCGGCTGGATGCCGAGGATCAGGAAGGCTCCCAGCATCACCGCCATCCCCGACGATCCGGGGATGCCGAAAAACAGCGTCGGCAGCAGCGATCCGCCTTCCTTCGCGTTGCTCGCCGTCTCCGGAGCTATCACGCCCTCCACCGCCCCCTTGCCGAATCGTTCGGGCGTCCTGGAGCTCTGCACCGCGTGGCCGTAGCAGATCCACGCGGCCGCGGAGCCGCCGAGGCCGGGGATCATGCCGATCACCGCGCCGATCACCGACGTGCGCAGCGCAAGCCACCAGTGGCGCGGCACTTCCATCACCCCCTCGAACAGCTCCCGGTAGCTGTACTTCGCCGCCTTCAGCGAAATCGCCGAGATCGAGCCCCCCTTGGCGCCGAGCGCGATCATCTCCGGCACCGCGAACAGCGCCAGCATCGCCGTGACCAGGCTGACACCGTCCCAGAGGAACAATTGCTCCCCCGAAAAACGCGCGACGCCCGACATCGGGTCCATGCCGACGGTCGCGACCATCATGCCAAGGAGGCCCACGATGATGCCCTTGAAGATGCTGGCGCCTCCCGACAGGAAGGCGATGAACGTGATGCCGAGCAACGCGAGCAGGAAGAATTCCGCGGGGCTGAACGCCAGCACCAGCGGCTCGATCACCGGGATCAGCACGGCGAACACGATGGCGCCGATGATGCCGCCTACCCCGGAGGCCATGAGGCTGGCGCCCAGGGCGCGCCCGGCCTCGCCCTTCTTCGCCATCGGGTAGCCGTCGATCGTCGTCGCCGCGTCGTCGCCATCGCCCGGGACACCGAACATGATGCTGGAGATCTGCCCGCTGGTGCCGTTCACCGCGTGCATCGTGAGCAGGAAGACCGCGCCCGGGATCATCTCCATCCCGAACACGAACGGGATCGCCAGCGCGATGGAGAGCTTGCCGCCGAGCCCCGGGGTGGCGCCGACGAAGATGCCGATCGCCACCGCGACCACCATCAGGCCCATCAACTGGGGCGATGTCAGCATCGTGAGCAGGGTGCCGAAGATGATGTCCATCAACGAGCGTCCCGCGGCGGGCCGGCAGTGCCGTGAGCTTTCAGTCTCGAATGTCCTGCAGGAACCACTCGGTAGGGAGTTCGCGCCCGATGCCCCGCCGCTTCGCCTCTTCGTAGGCCACCGCCGCCACCGCGTAGAACTGCGCGCCCTGGATGTTGCCGCGCTCGGAGTAGGTGATCTGTCTATCCGACGTCCTGCCCGTCGTCCTGCCCTCGAGGATGTCGGCGTACATCACATCGGTGCCGGCCCCGGTGACTACCGGGGCACGCTTTCCCAGCCGCCGCCGCTGCCAGAACTCCGCATCGGGACGGGCCATGTAACCCAGGTACTCGTCGGCCGTGCCCAGCTCGGGCCGTCCCACGGGCGCCGGAGCCGTCCCGAGGCGCAGCGTGACATCGAAGCGCCTCTTCGCGTTTTCGTCGGGCCGGCCGCCCACGGAAATGACATGCATCCCCTCCTCCAGCCACTCCCCCTTGATGACCGGCACTGCGGAGTCCGTGCACCCGGCAAGGATGTCGGCGCCGCGATAGACGTCGCGCGGATCGTCCATGGCGACGCACTCGAGGCCATGGATCTCCTTCATCTCGGCAGCGTATTTCTCCCGATTCGCCTTCGTCGGGCTGTACACCTGGAGGCGCTTGATGTCGCGCACGCGAAGCAGCGATTCCACGTGGGAGCGCGCCATGCCGCCGGAGCCGAGCATCCCCAGCACCGCGGCATTCTTCCTCGACATGATCTTCGCTCCGATGGCACCGTCCGCCGCGACCCGCAGATGCTGGAGGTAGCCATCGTTGATAAGCGCCAGAGGCTCGCCGTTCTCGATGCGGGTGAGGAAAATCAGGCCGCAGTACAGCCCCGGACGCACGCAGAATTTCTCCTCGGTGCGGGCGCCGTTGTATTCCTGCTCCTCCAGCACGTCCGATTTCATGCGGATGGCGAAATAACCCGACGTGGATCCCCCTTCCATCGTGCCCCACTGGTAGAAGCGCCCCGGCGTCTGCGTAGGGATGCGGATGTCGATGCGCGGGCGGCACACGGCTTCCTTCTCGATGAGATGTCGATAGGAAGTCTGCAGCGCCACGATTGTCATCTCGGCGGTAAGAACCTGCTGTATGTCAGTATTGTTCAGCAGCAGTGTCATTGCATTTCCGCATGAAGGAACTTTCCGGATAAAGGAATCAGCGTGCTTGTGCTCAGCAACGATGATGTCGAAGGACTGCTCGGCATGCAAGACTGCATCGAAGCGCTCGAGCCGATGTACCGTGACTACGCGCAGGGCAAGGCGCTCCTTTCCCCGCGGGTGGACAACATGGCCCCTACGGGGCTCGCAGGCGCCTACTACGCGTTCAAGCATATGGGCGGCACATGGCCCGCGAAGGGCGTTCAGGCGCTGCGACTGAACTCCGACGTGATCACGCATCCCGTGATCGGCGGCAAGCTGCGCCGCGAGAAGAAGCCGCTGGCCGGCGGCCGCTGGGTCGGCCTGGTGCTGCTGTTTTCAACCGAGACGGGCGCGTTGCTCGCCATCTTCCCGGACGGCGTCATGCAGCGGTTGCGTGTAGGCGCTGCCAATGGCATCGCGATGAAACACCTTGCCCGCAAGGACGTGCGCACCCTCGCCCTGATCGGCAGCGGTTGGCAGGCGGGCGCGCAACTCATGGCGGCGATGGCGGTGCGGTCGTTCCAGGAAGTCCGCGTCTACAGCACCCGGCGCGAAAGCCGCGAAGCTTTCGTGGCCGAAGCGCGCCAGCGGCATGACGTTTCCATCAACGCCGTGGACACCCCCGAGGCGTGCGTCGATGGCGCCGACGTGATCATGGCGGCGACTTCCTCGTTGGTGCGCGTGATCGGGCCGGCCTGGCTCAAGCCCGGCATGCACGCGAGCTGCATCAAGTCGCAGGAGGTGGACGGCACGGTGTTCGACCGCTGCGACCGGGTCGTCGTGCACACGGCCCAGCAAGCCAAGCAGATGGACAACATCCTTGCGGGAACTCCCAACGTGCCGGCCGGGCACAAGCGCGGCTGGTGGCACGAGCCCGGCCGCGAGATTGCGTCCTTCGACGACCTTGGCGGGCTCGTCGCCGGGAAGGTTCCGGGTCGTAGCCGCGACGACGAGATCACCTGCTTCGCCAACAACGTGGGCATCGGCCTGCAGTTCGCCGCCGCGGGCGCGCTTCTGCTCGAACGTGCGCGTTCGGCGGGGGTTGGACAGGTGCTGCCCGATGATTGGTTCTCCGAAGACGTTCACCCCTGAGGCATGCCACCAGTCGTCGAACTCAGCGCCGCTTGACGATGATGTCCTCGTAGAGCTTCTCCCACTTCGCCGACTCGTCGAGTACGCGAGCCGGATCGATGAAGCGAATCGCCCTTCCTTTCACGTTGGCCTCGATTTTCGTGCTCACGGGCATCAGCTCCAGCTGCGCGAGCAGCGTCTGCGCATCCCCGATCATGTATTCGTAGAACAGCAGTGCGGCGTGCGGATGCTTTGCCTTTCGCGAGATCCCGCCGCCATTGGGGCGGGCCAGCACCGGCCCGAATGAAATCCAGTCGATGGGCGCGCCCGCCTTGCGATCCTGGTCGACCTTGAAGCTGTAGCAGGTGAGGCTCAGCGCGACTTCCCCGGACGTCACCAGCTCCGCAAGCAGCGCATGCCCCTTTCGGACCGATAGGCCGTTGGTGGCGACAAGTTGGCGGAAAAGCGCGAGACCCTTCGCCTCTCCCAGGTCCTGGATGACTGCCTGGAACCAGTCCGCGTCATTGGCCTCGATGGCGAGCCTGCCCTTCCAGCGCGGGTCGAGCAGGTCCGCGAAGGATTGCGGCACCTCTTCGGCCTTGACCAGTCGCGTGTTGTAGCACTGCACGAAGAGGTTCAAGCGCGTCGCGACCCACTCGCGGTGGGGGAAATTCGCTTGCGCGATGAGGTCCTTGAAGAGGGGGGATTCCACGCGCTGCAGCAGCCCTTCGCGCTGGATCGCCTCCATCTCGGGCCCATTGGTCTCGACGACGTCGAAATCCGCACGGCCGGCACGCGACTCGGTGGTCACTCGCTGCAGGATGGTCTCCGAGCTCGCGCGCCACAAATTGACCCGCACCCCATACCGGCGCTCGAAATCGGCCTTCACCTTGGCGGCGGTGGAGGCCGTGAGCGAGGTGTAGACGTTGACTTCCCCTTCCCGCTTCGCGCCTTCGAGGACGCGGGCCGCGCGATCCGGGCGCGTATCAAGCGCAAGCGCTGAAATGCCTTGCGCGCTCGCGTCCGCGGCGACGAGGCAGGCGATGGCCAGCGCAGCCGACCTGAAGAGCTGGGCGATCTGCATTGCGGTGCCTTTCAAGGGGTCGATCGTTGAGCGCCATGATACTTGCGAGGACTCAGGACGCGGCACGCGTTGGCGTGGTGCTCCAGAAAATCAGCGCAAGCAGGGCAACCTGCAGCGGCAAGCGAAGCACGAGCGCCCAATAGGGAACGTTGAAAAGCTCGGGCTGCTGCAGCATGTAGATGTGGGCCGGCGTCACCAGGATCGTCAGCGCGAAGAGCCCGAACCCTGCGGCGCGACGAGTCGGGCGCCACAGCAAGCCTGCCGTGCCCAGCAACTCGAATACGCCGCTGACGAGCACCGCGGCACGCGGCCACGGCACGTAGGGCGGCACGATGCGCATCTCGGCCTCGGTGGCGACGAAGTGCGCGACACCGCCGATGAGGAACCAGACGAAGACGATCGCGAGACCGAGGGTCTTTCCGCGTTTCATGTGCGCGCCTTCAGTAGTCTGCGGCAAGGGTCGACGCGGAGCACATTGAAGTCAAGGTGATGCGAATCGCTGCTGGTAGGAAGAAAAACAGGAGAATCAATCCGGCTCATGTCACCTGTGAGGGGTAAGAGCGACCGCCCTTGTTCTCGCGCGCTGCTACGCGATCTCGGATACCAGGTGATAGGTGAGGGGAATGACGGCGCTGGCCGGCCACTCGGGCGCAAGCGCAGGCGGGCTAAACGCGAACACCCCAAGGTTGAAGCGGCCGGCCGTTCGCCTAGAAGGGCAGCGGCCCGAGCTTCTTGCTCTGACTCGACGCCGCGCCGTTGGCGTTCTCGAAGAGGGAGACCCCGTCGGTGAAGTAGCCGGTCAAGCCGGGCTTGCGCGGCGCGATCGACAGCTCGAAGCCGTCGGTGCGCGCGCTCAGCCGGTAGTCGTAGTTCGGATCGTTGTTGGGGTCGTTGTCGCGGTGCAGCCCCATGCTCATGTTGGCGCCCACGCAACTCTTCCTCATCTCGTCGAACGAGGCGTAGCGCCCTGTCAGCTGCTTGCAGTCGCGCTCGACGCTCACGATAACGATGAGGTTGCCGAGCGCCTTGTCTTCCTCGGGCTTGCGCGACGACCCGCTGGAGGAGCCCGCGCTCGCGGGCATGGACGGACCTGCGGCCGGTTTCTTGAGCGACGAAGCCTTGTCGTCGACCGCGCACGGGTTCTCCTGGTAGACGGTGCGGCCGTCCTTGGTCTGGCACTTGTTGATCTGGCCGAGCGCGGCCGGGGCGAATGCGGCAGCCAGGAGGCAGGTCACGAGTGCGGCATTGCGGTAACGAAACATGGAATACCTCCCTGCGTGCGCTGCGATATCAGCCGGGCGATCATACGCCCGCCGCGCTTCTACCAGACTTGAAAGTCAGCATTGCGCATGGATGGCGTAATGCCCTCTCTCTCCTCACGCCAGCAGCTGAGCAACTCCCTGAGACTCGCGAACTGCGCGGCATGATCTGCTCTGACGGCTGATGCTAGTGTCCTGAGTTAGAAGTTCGTACGCAGAATCTAGCGAGGCTGGCAAGGATGTCGTCAGCGGTCTTGGTCCACATAAACGGCTTGGAATCTTCGTTGTGGATCTTGAGATATTCGCGGATGGTCTTCTCCAGCTCGATTGTGCTGCGATGAGTGCCACGACGGATCTGACGCGTGGTGAGGTCGGCAAACCAGCGTTCGACCTGGTTGAGCCACGAAGCCGAAGTCGGCGTGTAGTGCACATGGAAGCGGGGATGGCGGGCAAACCAGCGCTTTACCGCGGGGGTCTTGTGCGTGCCGTAGTTGTCCATGACCAAATGCACGTCGAGCGTGCGCGGTACGTTCTCATCGACGGTGCGCAGGAACTGCAAGAACTCCTTGGCGCGATGGCGACGGTGAATCTCTCCGATGACTTTGCCGGTGGCGATGTCGAGAGCCGCAAACAGCGTCGTGGTGCCATGGCGCATGTAGTCGTGTGTTCTGCGCTCCGGCATCCCCGGCATCATCGGCAGGATCGGCTGGGTGCGGTCGAGCGCCTGAATCTGGC
>JBKJTM010000029.1:0-5805 GCA_046590805.1 Usitatibacter sp. | reverse complement strand
GACCGCGGTCGCCCCGGCGACGGCCGGGGTCCGATCACCCAAGGTCCCGAAGCGCTTCAGGAACCTCTGAGCGCCGCGATCGCGTCCATCTCCACCAGGTAGCCGTAGTGAAGCTGCGCCACCGGGACCACGGTGCGCGCGGGGCGGTGCGGCCCCAGCATCTCGGCATAGATGGCGTTGAAGGCCGGCCAGTGCGCGATGTCGGCGATGTACACGGTGGTGCGCAGGATCAGCTCGCGCGAGCTGCCGGCCGCCTCCACGATCCCGAGCACGTTGGCGATCACCTGGCGCGCCTGGGCGTCGAAGCCGGCGAGCCTGCGCTCGGGATCGCCCGGCACCATCGGCAGCTGCCCCGCGATGTACGCGACCCCGCCGTGGACGATCGCCTGCGAATAGTGGCCGCGGGCGGCGGGCGCGGCATCGGTGGAGATGGCATTCATTTCCGCTCCTCGAAAGCAAGCGGGCCGGTCACTCGACCGGCCCGCCACTCGCTATTTCGATCGACCGGCTCGAAGGCCGGCGTCCCCATTACTTGAGATGTTTGGAGACCAGCTTGGTCATCTCGAACATCGAGACCTGCTTCTTGCCGCCGAACACTTCCCGCAACTTGTCGTCCGCGTTGATCATGCGGCGATTTGCCTTGTCCTGCAGGTTGTTCTTCTTGATGTAGCCCCAGAGCTTGCTGGTGACCTCGGTGCGCGGCATGGGGCTCGCGCCCACGACGGCTGCCAGGGTTGCGCTCGGGTTCATCGGCTTCATGAAAGCTGCGTTCGGCTTCCTCTTGGTGGCGGGCTTCTTCGCCTTGGCCGCCGGCTTCCTCGCTGCGACTTTCTTCACCGTGCTCTTCTTCGCTGCCGGCTTCTTGGCTGCCGGTTTCTTCGCTGACTTCTTGGATTTCTTAGCTGCCATTGAGAATCCTCCAAATCTGTTGACGTTGCCTTCGGTCATCCCGCCCCTATGGCGCGACAGCGAGAGGATGCACAAGGCGAAAACGCCTTGTCAACCTTTTTCACTCGCAGACAGCGCTTTTTCCCTCTGACGTGTCCGTTGCGCAACACGTCATTCGATCTCGGCGCGCGCGACTTCGACGTCGATCGCCTCCATGGCGTCGTGCGGTTTCATCGCCGCCGCGCTGGCATAGAGCTTTCCCGCCTCGTCGACGCGGCTCTTGCCGTGGAGCATCACCAGGCCGTTGGCCGCCTCGATGCAGGCGATCGGCGAATCGGGCGCCAGTTTCAATGCCTTGCGGAAATGCTCCTCGCCCGCGTCGCGCCTCGCGCCGTAGGTGAGCCCGCCCACCAGCGCGCCCACCTTGTCGATGATCTCGGCGTGGTAGGCGCCCATCGCGATGTGGGCTTCGCCGTGCTTCGGCTCCAGCTTGAGCGCCGCCTCGAGCGCCGCGCGGATCTTGCCGCCGTAGCCCTGGGCGAGCGCCTTCGCGACCGAGATCCGCTGGCTATAGCGCCCGGCCGCGTAGGCGTAGAGATAGTGCGCATTGGCGTTCTTCGGCTCCGCCCTCGCCTGCGCCTCGGCGCGCTTCATCACCTCCTCGAAGAGCGCGATCTTCGCCGCCTCCCTGGGCTCGACGCCGTTGGCATAGATCGCCTGCGCCTTGTTGGCGGCGGTGATCCCGGCGCCGCCCGCCGCGAGGCCCGCCGCCACCGCCTCGGCGAACTTGCCCTGGTGGAAGAGCCGCCACGCCTCCTGCGCCTTCGCCTCCTTCGGGTACGGCTCGCAGTCGCCGCGGTGCAGCCGGCTCCAGCTCTTCTTCAGGGCGTCGGCGGGATACGCGAACGCCTTGTCGGGATGCGGGAACGCCTTCCATTTCGCGGTCGCCAAGGTCTTCCTCCGTGTCGTCAGTCGATGTAGCTGCGGCTCAGTTGGCCGAGATGCGCGCGCGCCTCGCCCACGAGATAGGGCGCGATCAGCGCCATCACCTGGTAGGCGCCGCGACCCAGATCGCCCTCCACATCCTGCGCCCGCGCCCTCCCCCGGCCGCGCAGCGCCTGGAAGCTCAGCCAGTAGGTCGCGACCAGCAGCACGTTTCGCGCGAGGGTGCGGATCTCCTCGGGCCGCGCGCGCATCGCCCCCGCGCTCACCAGGCCCTCGCTCAACGCGACCACCACGGCGAACTTGCGCTCGACGATCCGGGCGAAGTGCTCGCGCAGCTTCCGGTTGCGCGCCAGCAGGTCGTCCAGGTTCCTGTAAAGGAAGCGGTATTCCCAGATCGCCTCGAGCATCAGGTGCAGGTAAAGCCACAGGTCCTCGATGGCGTCGGCCCCGCCCGATGCCGCGCGCGGCTCGACGTCGATGCGCTCTTCGAAGCGCGTGAACAGATCGAGGACGATCTGGTCCTTGTTGCGGAAGTGGTAGTAGAGATTGCCCGCGCTCATGTCGAGCGCCGTGGCGATGGTCCCGGTGGTGACCTGGGCCTCGCCCAACTCGTTGAAGAGCCGCAGGCTTTCGGCGAGGACGCGGCTGCGCGTGCGCTGCGTGCGCAGCGCGTTGCCGTCGAGCGGAGCTTCCGGTTCCGGGCGCATGGCGGGGAAGCCTATCACGCGCGGGGCGTGTCCTCGGCGCCTAGATCGAGCGGCGGAGGTCCTGCAGCGCGCCGCGCAGGTGGTCGGCCGCGGTGTTCAAGCGTCCGCTGCCGGTGCGCGGCCTCAGGTCGAGGTCCAGGCGACGGCCGGTGTCCGCAAGCACGTCGCGCCGCAATGCCATGCCGTGCCGGGCGAAGAGCGGCGCGAGGACCGCCGAGCGCTCGCACAGGTCCGCGCGGGTGCGCTGGTAAGCATGCTCGCAGACCTCGCGGCGGGTCGCGTAGCTGAAGATGTTGGTGAAGAAGATCGTGCTGTCGTCGGGCTCCGGCTGGAAAAGCACCACGTCCGCGCCGCGGTACTGGGTCCGGTACTTGGAAAGCCCCACCGCCATGCGCGAGTGGATCACCGCGCGGAAAGTCTGCGAAAGGACCACGGGCAGGCCGCCGTCGATCAGGTTGGTGTGCGGGCGGCCGCGGCGGGCGGCGAGCTTGGCGTCGAACGGCACGATGGGATTGATGCAGATCATCAGCCGCGCGCCATCGTCCAGCGCCTCCGAGGCGTGCAGCGTCTTCTTGAGCGCGCCGTCGACGAAGTGGTGCCCGTCGATCTCGACCGGCGGGAAGAGGCCCGGCAGCGCCGCGCTCGCCTGCACCGCCTTGGAGATCGGCACGTGGTCGTATCCGGGGCGGCCGAAGCTCACCGCCGCGCCGCTGTCGAGGTCGGTGGCGACGAGATAGAGGCGTCGGCGCAGCTTGCGGAAATCGTTGGTGCGGCCCGGCCGCTCGAAGGCCGCCTGCAGGTAGCGATGGATCGCCTCGTTGTCGAACACGCCCGTGGGGATCGCGCGCCCGAGGGCGGCGAACGACTCCAGCCAACCCCCGGAGGAGCCGGTGGCATAGCGCCAGGCCGAGCGCGCGATGAGCGGCGGCAGCATGCGCGCGCGGCGGATGAATTCGCCATGCGCGGGCCGCATGAAGAGCTCGGGGGTGAGCCCGCCCTCCCCCTCGCGCTCCTCGATGAAGAGGCGGTAGATCTCGGCGGCGGGCATGCCGTTGGCGAGCGCCGCGGCGAGGAAGCTCCCCGCGCTCACGCCCACATAGCAGTCGAGGCCGTTGAGATCCAGGCCGTCGACCGATTCCTGCAGGGCGATCAGCGCGCCCAGCTCGTAGATGGCGCCGAACGGCCCGCCGCCCGCGAGCGCGAGCCCGATCGGACGGCGTTTGAAGGCCATCAGGCCCGTGCGCGCACGCGACGCAGCTGGTCGACGCTTTGCTGCAGGCCGGCGACCTGGCGGGAGAGCGCCCGGACATCGCGAGCAGTCGGGATGCCGAGCTTCGAGACGACGCGCGTCACGCGGTTCTCGAACACGCGCTCGAACTTGGTGACCGCGCCGGTGGCGGCCGAACGCGCCTCGTCGGCCTTGGCCATCACCGTCTCGCGGGCTTCGCGGGTGGTGGCGAGGGCGAGCTTCGCGCCTTTGTTGCGGAGCGCGTTGCCGCGCTGAACCAGGGTCTTGAGGGCGGCGGTCGCGGTGGCGCGCGCGGCTTGCAGCGCTTTCACCGGCTGGGAAACGATCTTGCGCGGGGCACGTGCGGTGCGGGTGGTGCGGGTGGTGCGTTTGGTGCGGCTCATGGAATGTCCTTTCGTGTGGGGGCAAGGAGAAGCAGAGACTCGCAGGATAGGCAGAAGGATTAGAGCAATCGCCCTAAAGTTGGTGCGCGAAGCGCGCGTGTATCATTCGCCGAAAACAAGAACCACCCTCAGGAGATGACCATGACGTACTTCGTGACCGGCGGCACCGGCTTCATCGGCCGATTCCTGATCGACAGGCTGGTGCGCCGCGAGGGCACGATCCACGTGCTGGTGCGCAAGGGCTCGGTGAAGAAGCTGGACGAGCTGCGCGCGCGTTGGGGCGAGGACGGGAAGCGCGTCGTTACGGTCGTGGGCGACCTTGCCAAGCCCAGGCTCGGCATCGCCCCCGCGGAGCTGGCGAAGCTGAAAGGCAAGGTGAAGCACTTCTTCCACCTCGCGGCCATCTACGACCTCGCCGCCGATGCCGAGAGCCAGGAAAAGGCCAACATCGACGGCACCCGCCACGCGGTCGAGGCCGCGGAGGCCATGAACGCCGGTTGCTTCCACCACACCAGCTCGATCGCAGCCGCCGGCCTGTACGACGGCGTCTTCCGCGAGGACATGTTCGAGGAGGCCGAGGAGCTCGACCACCCCTACTTCCGCACCAAGCACGACTCCGAGGGCATCGTGCGCGACGAATGCAAGGTGCCGTGGCGCGTCTACCGCCCGGCGATCGTGGTCGGGCACTCGCACACCGGCGAGATCGACAAGATCGACGGCCCGTACTACTTCTTCAAGCTGATCCAGAAGATGCGCAAGGCGCTCCCGCCGTGGATGCCCACGATCGGCATCGAGGGCGGGCGCATCAACATCGTGCCGGTGGACTTCGTGGTCGACGCCATGGACCACATCGCGCACAAGAAGGGCCTCGACGGGCACTGCTTCCACCTGACCGACCCCGAGCCGAAGCGCATCGGCGAGATCCTGAACGTCTTCGCCAGGGCCGCCCACGCCCCGCAGATGACGATGCGGGTCAACGCCAAGATGTTCAGCTTCATCCCGTCGTTCGTCATCGACTCGGTGACCTCGCTCGCGCCCGTGCGGCGCATCCAGAAGCAGGTGCTCTCGGACCTCGGCATCCCCAGGGACATGTTCACCTTCGTGAACTACCCGACGCGCTTCGACAGCCGCGAGGCCGAAAAGGCGCTCACCGGCTCGGGCATCGTCGTCCCGCGGCTCGAGGACTACGCCTGGCGCCTCTGGGACTATTGGGAGCGCCACCTCGATCCCGACCTCTTCATCGACCGCTCGCTCGCGGGCAAGGTGAAGGACAAGGTCGTCGTGGTGACCGGCGGCACGTCGGGAATCGGCGAGGCGACCGCGTACAAGCTGGCGGAGGCAGGCGCCATGGTCGTGGTGGTGGCGCGCGACCCGGAGAAGGCGGGACCGGTGATCGACCGCATCAAGGGCGCGGGCGGAAAGGCGCGATTCATCTCCTGCGACCTGGCGGAAATCGCCTCTTGCGACAAGCTTGTGGCCGCGGTCCTCAAGGAATACGGGCGCATCGATTACCTGGTGAACAACGCCGGGCGCTCGATCCGCCGCGGCATCGCCTCGTCGTACGACCGCTTCCACGACTTCGAGCGCACCATGCAGCTCAACTACTACGGGCCGGTGCGGCTGGTGCTCGCGC
>JBKJTM010000521.1:0-10484 GCA_046590805.1 Usitatibacter sp. | reverse complement strand
TCTTCGAGGACGCGATGCCCGAGCGGCTGGTGCGCCAGTGCCTGGAGCGCCTCGAAGAGCTGCTGCAGCTTCTGCGGCTCCTCCGGCTCGCAGTGAAGCGGGTGGGAGCCGCCGGTGCCGCGGAAGCTGCAGCAGCTCTTCGAGGACGCGATGCCCGAGCGGCTGGTGCGCCAGTGCCTGGAGCGCCTCGAAGCCGATCCGAAGCAATACGTGACGCCGCTCGCGGTCGCCGACCTCGAGGAGATTCGCGCCGGCCTGGGCTACGCGAAGCTGAACCTCTGGGGGGGCTCCTACGGCACCCGGGTGGCGCTCGAGTACGCGCGCCGTCATGGCGCGCACGTGCGCACCATGACGCTCGACGGCGCGGCCCCCGCGACGATGAAGCTGCCGCTCTCGTTCGTGACCGACGGCGAGGCGGCGTTGAAGGGCATGCTCGACGCGTGCGACGAGCAGGTGCTTTGCCGCAGCACCTATCCGGATCTGCGCGCGACCATCGCCGCGCTGAGGAGCCGGCTCTCCCGCCGGCCGGAGCGGACCTCGATCCAGGACCCGCGCACCGGTGTGCGCGAGGTGATCCAGGTGAACGAGAGCGTGCTGCTCTCGGGCATCTTCCGCCCCCTGTACGTGGCGGAGATGGCGAGCCTGCTGCCGCTCGGCCTCGTCTCGGCCGCCGCCGGGGACTTCAACCCGCTCCTCGCCCCAAACCTCGAGTTCGCCAGCGACATCTCCGAGAACCTCGCCGTGGGCATGCACCTGTCGGTGATCTGCGCCGAGGACATCGCGCGCGTCACGCGCCAGGAGCTGGACGTGCTCGACGCGTCCTTCTTCGGCCGCGCGCTGGTGGACGACTTCGTGCGCGCCTGCTCGATCTGGCCGCGCGGCAAGCTCCCCGCCGACTACTACGAGCCGCATACCTCCGACGTGCCGACGCTGATTCTTTCCGGCGGGATCGACCCGGCCACGCCGCCGCGGCACGGCGAGGCGGTGGCGAAGACGCTGAAGAACGCGCGCCACCTCGTGGCACCCAACCTCGGGCACGGCGTGAGCCTGCACGGCTGCGCGCCGCGCCTCATCGATGCCTTCATCCGCAAGGCCGACGTGGCGGCGATCGACGGCAAGTGCCTGGAACGGATCCCGCGGCCGCTCTTCGCGCTGCCCCTCGGCGTGATGCGCGAAGCGGCGCCGCCGCGGGAGAAGCGCAGGTGATCGAGGCGCGCGACCTCGCCAAGCGTTTTCCCAGCCGCGAGGCGAAGGGCGGCATCGTGGAGGCGGTGCGCCACGTTTCCTTCGTGGCTCCCGACGGCCGCATCACCGGGCTCCTCGGGCCGAACGGGGCGGGCAAGACCACCACGCTGCGAATGATCTCGACGCTGGTGCAACCGAGCGCGGGGCGCGCCCTCGTGGACAATTTCGACGCGGCAATCGACCCGCTCGCGGTACGCTCGCGCATCGGCATGCTCTCGGAGGCGCGCGGTCTCTACACGCGCCTCACCGCGCGCGAGAACGTCGCCTACTACGGCGAGCTGCGCGGCCTCTCCCACGAGCGCATCGAGGCCTCGCTACGGCGCATGTCCGAGCTGCTCGACATGGTTTCCCTCCTCGACCGCCGCGTCGATGGCTTCTCCACCGGCGAGCGCATGAAGGTGTCGATCGCGCGCGCGCTGGTCCACGACCCGCCGAACGTGGTCCTCGACGAGCCCACCAACGGCCTGGACGTGATGACGACGCGCAGCCTGCGCGAGGTGATCCGGCGCCTGCGCGAGGCGGGCAAGTGCGTGCTTTTCTCGAGCCACGTGATGCAGGAGGTCTCGGCGCTCTGCGACTCGATCGTGATCGTGGCGCGCGGCGCGGTGGTCGCGAGCGGCTCGGCCGAGGAGTTGCTCGCCGCGAGCGGCAGCACCAACCTCGAGGACGCGTTCGTGCACCTCACCGGCGAGGAGCTCGAGCCGGCGGCGGGGGGCGCGCGATGAGGGCGGCGCTGGTCGTGTACCTCAAGGAGCTGCGCGACAGCCTGCGCGACCGGCGCACGGCGCTGATGGTACTGGTCGCGTCGATCCTCACCGGCCCGGTGACCTTGATCCTGCTCGCGCAGTACGTGTCCGGCCTCGAGGAGAAGGCGTCGGTGCTGAAGGTGCGCATCGCCGGCCAGCAGCACGCGCCGTCGCTGGTGAACTTCCTGCAGCGCTCCGACGTGCAGATCGAGACCGCGCCCGCCAACTACGAGACCCTGGTCCGCGAGGGGCGCCTGGACGCGGTGATCGTGGTGCCGAAGGACTTCGACCAGAGCTTCCTCACCGGCGAGGCGGCGAAGGTGGAGATCGTCTACGACGACTCGCGGGCCGAGTCGAATCCCGCCACCCGCCAGGCCGAGCGCCTGCTGCGCGCCTTCAACCGCGAAACCGGGATGCTGCGGCTGGTGTCGCGCGGCGTGAGCCCGGGCATCATCGAGCCGGTCAAGGTGCAGCACGTGAACACCGCGACCCCACGGCAGAAGGGCGCGTTCCTCCTCTTCCTGATCCCGATGTTCGCGATCCTCTCGCCGCTCCTGGGCGGCATGGCAGTGGCGATCGATTCCACCGCCGGCGAGCGCGAGCGCGGCTCGCTCGAGCCGCTGCTCGCTAACCCGGTCGCGCTCTGGCAGGTGGTGCTCGGCAAGTGGCTCGCGGCGTGGACGTTCGCGGCCGGCGTGGCGGCGCTCACCCTCGGCGGGTTCGTGCTGGCGGCGGCGCTCTACGCGGGCAAGCGCCTCGGCGCGATGATGACTTTCGGGGCGCCCGAGTTCGCGCAGTTCGTGGCGCTCACGGTTCCCTTCGCCGCCATGACCGCGGGGCTGCAGATGGTCATCTGCACCTACGGACGCTCCTACCGCGAGGCCCAGACCTACGTGAGCTACCTCACCACGCTGGTGACCTTCGTGCCGCTGGTGGTGCTGTTCGCGGGGATGAAGGATGCGTTCTGGCAGCTCTTCGTTCCCGCGCTCGGCCAGCAGGTGGTGCTGGCGCGCATCGTGCGCGGGGATGCGCTGGGAGCGGCCGACTGGCTGATCCCCTCGGCGATCGCGATGGCGATCGCGGGCCTGTGCGTTGCCGCGGTCGCGCGGCTGCTGCGCGAGGAGAGGATCGTCTTCGGACGAGGCTAGGGAGCCTCTGAACAATGACCAGGAGATGTGCAACCCCGGCGACACCGTATGAAGCTCGGGCAGCATCTCGGGGGACGGGCGATCTCGGGCCGCTTCGTCGTTGCTTGTCCTTGCAAGGTGACCTACCTTGCTTCGGACTCGCGCCTAGAATCGTCACCGAAATCGACCCGTCGCACACTCCTGCTCATTGTTCAGAGGCTCCCTGGTGATTGACCTGAAACGGGTTTTCGGCGAGGGCGGGGCACTCGAGCGCGCGGTGCCCGGCTTCCGCCACCGCGCGCAGCAGCTCGAGTACGCGCAGGCGGTGCTGGCAGCGATCGAGTCCTCCGGCGTTCTCATCGCCGAGGCCGGCACCGGCACCGGCAAGACCTTCGCCTACCTCGCGCCGGCGCTGCTCGCCGGCGGCAAGGTGATCGTCTCCACCGGCACCAAGACCCTCCAGGACCAGCTCTTTCACCGCGACCTGCCGCGCGTGCGCGCGGCGCTCGGCATCCCGGTGGACACCGCGCTCCTCAAGGGGCGCGCCAACTACGTGTGCCTGCACCACCTCGAGGTCGCCGCGCAGCAGGGCACTTTCGCCGCGCGCGAGGACGTGGCCCATTTGCAGAAGATTCGCAGTTTCGCCAAGCGCACCCTGAGCGGCGACCGCGGCGATTGCGCCGACGTCCCCGAAGCCTCGCCCGCGTGGGCCCAGGCGACCTCGACGCGCGAGAACTGCCTCGGCTCGGCCTGCAAGCACTACCAGGAGTGCTTCGTGATGAAGGCGCGCAAGCGCGCCG
Source organism: Usitatibacter sp. (assembly GCA_046590805.1). Classification (GTDB taxonomy): domain Bacteria; phylum Pseudomonadota; class Gammaproteobacteria; order Burkholderiales; family Usitatibacteraceae; genus Usitatibacter. Next base: position 6,566 of record JBKJTM010000521.1, on the reverse strand, counting down.
CCGAGGCCGACGTGATCGTGGTGAACCACCATCTCTTCTTCGCCGACGTCGCCCTCCGTGACGAGGGCGCCGCGGACCTCCTGCCCAATGCCGGCACGGTGATCTTCGACGAGGCGCACCACCTGCCGGACCTGGCGCGGCTCTTCTTCGGCGAATCGATCGCGACCGCGCAGCTCCTCGAGCTCGCGCGCGACGTGCGCCTTGCCGAAGCGCAGCATGCCCGCGAGGGTAGCGACCTGAGCGACGCCGGGGACGCGATGGAACGCGCCGCGCGCGACCTGCGCATCGCGCTCGGGCAGGTCTCGGGACGGGTGGCGCTCAACGCGATCCGGGATCGCAAGTCCTTCGACGCGGCACTGGCAGCCCTGGCCGAGCGGCTCGCGGAGCTGGTGAAGGCGCTCGAGGCGCAGGAAGAGCGCGCCGAGGAGATCCGCAACTGCCGCGTGCGCGCCGGCGCCGTCCTTGGCCAGATCTCGCAGTGGCGCGAAGCGGATTCACGCCCGCGCGAGGATGCCTGCGGCGAGCCGCTCGAGGGCGCCACCGTGCGCTGGGTCGAGGCGTATGCGCATTCCGCGGTGCTCTACCAGACGCCGCTCGACGTCGGGCGCATCTTCCAGGCGCAGATGGCCGACAAGGAGCGGGCGTGGATCTTCACCTCCGCCACGCTCTCGGTGAATGGCGATTTCTCGCACTACCAGCGCGAGATGGGGTTGTCGGAGGCGGCGACGCGCAGCTGGCCGAGCCCCTACGATTTCGCCAACCAGGCGTTGCTCTACGTGCCGCAGGGACTGCCGGACCCGAACAGCGAGGGATATCCCGAGGCGGTGATCGAGGCCGCCTGGCCGGTGGTGCGCGCGAGCGGCGGGCACGCCTTCGTGCTCTTCACCAGCCTGCGCGCCATGAAGCGCGGCTTCGATCGCCTCACCGCGCAGCTCGAGTCGGAGAAGCTCGACTGGCCGCTGCTGCTGCAGGGCAGCGGCTCGAAGAACGAGCTGCTGGAGCGCTTCCGCCGCTCCCCCAACGCGATCCTGGTCGCCTCCCAGTCCTTCTGGGAGGGTGTCGACGTGAAGGGGGAGCAGCTCTCGGTGGTGGTGATCGACCGGCTGCCGTTCAACCCGCCCGACGATCCGGTGCTCGCGGCCTGCATCGAGCGCATCAACCGGGCCGGCGGCAACGCCTTCATGGACTACCAACTGCCGCGCGCGGTGATCGCGTTGAAGCAGGGGGCTGGGCGGCTGATCCGCGATGAGACCGACCGCGGGGCGCTGGTGATCTGCGACCCGCGGCTGGTGGACAAGCCCTATGGCAAGCGGATCTGGCGGGCGCTGCCTCCCTTCCGTCGCACCCGCGTGCTGGCGGACGTGGAGGCGTTCTTCGCGCCGCGGGCGGCGGCGACTACTGCGTCGGCGTGAGGAACTTCCAGCCCTCGGGGCAGCTCGCGACCTTCGGGTAGTACGCCTTGGCCGAGGCGCAGTAGTTCATGTAGGCCGGGCCCTGGGTGGGGGCACCCTCGCCACGGGGAAGCTCGTGCGAAACCGGCTCGCGATCCACCTCGATGTACTCCGGCTCGCGGATCACCTCGCGGTAGACAACGCGCGGGCCATCGTGATAGCTGCCGTACCAGGGGTGGCCCCAGTAGTAGGAGCCGAACAGCAAGGGGGCGCCGAAGTAGAAGCCGAGGCGCGGGCCGCCGCGCCAATGGTGGTGATGCCCGCCGCGATGTCCGCTCCAGCCGTGCTTCTGCGCCTGGACGTCGGCCGTCGCCGCGAGCCCGACGGCGGCAACCGTCACCGCCATCAAAGTCTTGATTGCCTTCATGAAGTTTCTCCTTTTGGAGGCGTACGCCTTCGGCGTAACGCACTGGCGTTCCATATGGATGACAAGGCCGGGCCCGACCCGGTTCAAACGGGCTAGTCGGCCAGATCGGGCTCGAAGAAGAGGAAGGCCACGCTGGGGTAACGCGCGCGAAAAGCGACCTCGGCGCGGTTCATCGCCGCGATCAGGGCCTTTTCCGAGCCGGCGGGCTGCATCCTCGCCTTGACCGCCACCATTACGTCGGGGCCCATTTGCAGCGTGACCAGGTTGAAGACCTTGTCGACCCCGGGATCGCTTTCGATCGACCTGAGCATCTCCTCACGCAGTTCGGGATCGACGCCCTGGCCCACCAACATCTGCTTCACCTCGTAGCCGACGAGGAACGCCACCACGATCAGCAGGACCCCGATCGCCATGCTGCCCGCCGCGTCCCAGGCGGTGTTGCCCGTGACCCACGCCATCGTCACCGCCGCGAAGGCGAGGGTGAGGCCGAAGAGGGCGGCGATGTCCTCGCCGAGGATCACCAGCAGCTCGGCGTTGCGCGAGGTGCGGAACCATTTCCACAGGCTCTTCCTGCCGCGCTCCTTGTTCACCTCGCGCAGCGCCCCCCAGGTGGAGAAGCTCTCCGCGACGATGCCGAAGGCGAGGACCCCGAGGGCGATCAAGGGGCTCTTCAGTTCCTCGGGCGCGTGCCACTTGTGCCAGCCCTCGTAGACGGAGAAGAGGCCGCCCACGCTGAACAGCATCAGCGCGACCACGAACGACCAGAAATAGGTTTCCTTGCCGTAGCCCAACGGGTAATCGGGCGAGGGAGGCCGCTTCGCGAGCTTGATGCCCAGCAGCAGGAGCAGCTGGTTGCCGGCATCGGCGGTCGAGTGCACCGCCTCGGCGAGCATCGACCCCGAGTTGGTGATGAATGCGGCGACGTACTTCGAGATCGCGATCGCCGTGTTCGCGCCGAGCGCGTACAGGATCGCCTTGACTGGATTTGCGCCACCGGCCATTTGGAGATTCCCCGTTCGTTCTTGTTTTAGACCCCGCTCGCTAGGATACCGGGAAGGAGACGCGCGCCTCCAGGCCGCCGCCTCTGCGCGGCAGGAGCTCCAGCTCGGCTCCGTGGAGGGCGGCGATGCGACTTGCAATGGCGAGCCCCAGCCCCGCCCCCGAGGATCCGCTGCGCGAGTCGTCGAGGCGCGTGAAGGGCTCCTTGAGGCGCTCGACCATCGCGGGCGCGATGCCGGGTCCGCGGTCGAGCACCGCGACCACCGCGCGGTCGCCCTCGGTGGCGGTGCGCAGCAGGATCTCACCGCCCGCATGCTTGGCTGCGTTGCCGAGCAGGTTGTCGACCAGCCTTTGCACGGCGAGCGGCCGCATCGCCAGCACCGGCACCTCGTCCAGCTCGCAGCGCACCTGCGCCCCGGAGCGCGCCGCGCGCTCGGCGCAGGTGCGCGCCATCTCGGCGAGGTTCACTCCCGAGATCGGCTCGGCCGCCTCGGTGCGCGTGAAGTCGAGGAACTGGTCGATGATCGCGTTCATGTCGTCGAGATCCGAGACCATGCCGCGCTGCACGGCGCCCTCGACCTTGTCCTCGAGCATCTCGACGTCGAGCCGCAGGCGCGTGAGCGGCGTGCGCAGGTCGTGCGAGATGCCTGCGAGGAACGTCGCGCGCTCGCGTTCGTTCTTCTCGAGGTCGTCCTTCATCTGGTTGAAGGCGCGCGCCACCGCGCGGATCTCGCTCGGCCCCGTCTCCGACACCGGCTCGGGCTTGCGGCCGCGGCCCAGCGCGGAGGCGGCACGGGAGAGCTCCGAGAGCGGGCGGTTCAGCCGCCACATCAGCAGGAAGGTCGCGAGGATCGCGATGCCGAGGCCCGCCACCCCCCACACGATGAAGGCGCCCGCGGTGTCGCGCTCGATGCGCGCGCGCGGGATCGCGACCCAGAACTCGCGCTCGCGCGCCGGCAGCTTCACCCACAGCACCCGCGGACGGCCTTCCGCATCGGCGCGTGGCTCGGGGACGGGGCGCTCGGGAACGCCGCGCGGGGGAGGCTCCCCCTCGGGCCGCTTGTCCGGATCGGGCCCCGCGTCGGGGATCGCGCGCTTGTTCGGGTCCGGCGGGGGCCCACCGCGCGCATCGGCTCCACGCACGAACACCTCGGTATCGGGTCCGAAGTGCTCGCGCAGCCGCTCGCGGAAGACGCGCAGCTGCGGCCGGTCGGGCGCCGGGCGCATCGGCTCGAAGCCGCGCACCGGCAGGATGCGGATGCCTTCCTGCTCGGCCACGCGCACAATGAAATGGTTCTGCTGCCCCGGGCCCATGGTCTGCAGCGCGGCGTGGATGGTCTTCAGGTGCAGCACGAACTGCCCGATCGCCGATTCCATCCGGGGGCGCGTCACGTACTCGTTCAGGAGCCACATCGCGGTCGCCTGGGAAAGCACCATCGCGAGCACCACGACGATCAGCGTGCGCCACAGCAGCGACCCCGGGACGAGCCTCATTTCGCGGACGCGCCGTCGGGAATGAAGACGTAACCGAAGCCCCACACGGTTTGGATGTAGCGCGGGCTTTGCGGATCCTCGCCGAGGAGCTTCCTCAATCGCGACACCTGCACGTCGATCGACCGGTCGGTGTGCTCGAGCTCCCGGCCGCGCGCGAGCTCCATCAGCTTGTCGCGCGACATCGGCTCGCGCGGATGCAGCGCCAGCACCTTGAGCAGCGCGAACTCCCCGGTGGTGAGCTGCACCGGCTCGGAGTCGCGCGTGAGGGCGCGGGTGGCGAGGTCGAGGACGAACGCTCCGAAGGTGACCGCGGCCGGCTCGGCGCTCGGCGCGCCGGGCGTCTGCGCCGGCGCCTGGCGCCGCAGCACCGCGTGGATGCGCGCCACCAGCTCGCGCGGGTTGAAGGGCTTGGCGACATAGTCGTCGGCGCCGATCTCGAGGCCCACGATGCGGTCGACGTCGTCGCCCTTGGCGGTGAGCATGATGATGGCGACGTTCTCCCGGGCCGCGCGCATCCTCTTGCAGGCGGCCAGGCCGTCTTCGCCCGGCAGCATCAGGTCGAGCACCACCAGGTCATAGCGCACGCGGTGCATCTGGCGGTCCATGGCGGCGGCGTCGGGGACAGTGTCGACGGCGAATCCCTGTTCGCCCAGGTAGCGCTTGAGCAGGTCGCGCAGGCGCAGGTCGTCGTCGACCACGAGGATTTTCTGGCGTTGTGCGGTTTGCATGGGTTTCATCGTAGCGGTTCGGGCGCGGGGCGGCGCGGGCCGTTTACAACTGGTTACTCCTTGCGGTCGGCCTGCAACACCTTCGGGCGTTTATCGGAATACGCTGGCGGCATCAGGCTTCGAGCGACTTCAACGATCCACTCAAGGAGCAACCATGAAATCCGTTACCGCACTTGCCGCAATCGCGCTGGCCTCGGCCGCGACCGTGGTCACCGCGGCCCCCGAGGGCCGGCAGCGCCATGGCGCGATGGTGGAACGCCTCAAGGCGGCCGACACCAACGCCGACGGCCACATCAGCAGGTCGGAAGCCGCGGCCCTGCCGCGCATCGCGGAGCGCTTCGATCAGATCGACACCAACCGCGACGGCCAGGTGAGCTTCGAGGAGCTGCGCGCCTTCCATGCGGCCCATCGGGCAGCCAGGGGCGCCAAGGTGCTGAAGAGCATCGACACCGATGGCGACGGCAAGATCAGCAAGGCCGAGGCCCTCGCCGCCGCCGCCGCGCGCTTCGAGAAGGCGGACGCCAACAAGGACGGCTTCCTCACCCAGGAAGAGATGAAAGCCGCCCATCAGGGACATCGCGGCGGCCACAGGAACTGACCGCTTGCGGTTGCTTGAAACCTTCGTCGCCGGTCTCCTCCTCGCCGCGGCCACCCTGGCTTGCGCGGAGGGGATCGCCCCCGCCTTCGCGGGGGTGACGGTCGCCGATCGACAGATCGGCTACGAGGGCGCGCGCCACCTGCTCAACCGGGCGGGCTTCGGCGCCACCGATTCCGAGATCGACGGCTTTGCGGGGCTCACCCGCGCCGCGGCCGTGGAACGCCTGCTGGACGAGGCGCGCCGCGAGGCCACGCTAGCCCCGCCGGCCTTCGTGGACGAGCCGTTTACGCCGTACTACAAAGTGCGCGAGCTGAGTCCGGAAGAGCGCATGGCGAATACGCGCCTCATCTTCCAGCAGGGCCTCGAGCTGCGCGCGTGGTGGCTGCGCGAGATGCTCGCCACCGACAGCCCGCTCACCGAGCGCATGACGCTCTTCTGGCACGGCCACTTCGCCACCTCGCAGCAGAAGGTGCGCTCCAGCCGGCTGATGTACCGCCAGAACGTGCTGCTGCGGCGCGAGGCGCTGGGCAACTTCGCGACGCTCCTGCATGCCATCGCCCGCGACCCGGCGATGCTGGTCTACCTCGACAACGCCGGCAGCCGGCGCGAGGCGCCGAACGAGAACTTCGCGCGCGAGGTGATGGAGCTCTTCACGCTGGGCGAGGGCCGCTACGGCGAACGCGACGTGAAGGAGGCGGCGCGCGCCTTCACTGGCTGGAGCCTCGATCGCGAGACCGGCGCGTTCCTGTTCCGGCCGCGGTTGCACGACGACGGCACCAAGACGGTGCTCGGCAAGACCGGGCCGCTCGACGGCGACGACGTGCTCGACCTGCTGCTGGCACGGCCCGAAACCGCCGAATACGTGGTGGCGCGACTCTGGCGCGAATTCGTGTCGCCCGATCCCGATCCGCGCGAAGTCGCGCGCATCG
>JBKJTM010000074.1:0-5358 GCA_046590805.1 Usitatibacter sp. | reverse complement strand
GTCGCTGTGGCCGAACGGCGTGTACTTCTCGTCGATGTCCTTGTCCTGGACGCCCTTGCTCTTCAGGAAGGCGCGCAGGATCTTGTTGGTGGTGCGCGGGTAGACGTAATCGGTGCCCAGCAGCACCCAGCGCTTGGCACCGCCGCCGGCCTTGCTCATCAAATAATCGACCGCCGGAATGGCCTGCTGATTCGGCGCGGCGCCGGTGTAGAACACGTTCTTGCTCAGCTCCTCGCCCTCGTACTGCACCGGGTAGAACAGCAGGCCGTTCATTTCCTCGACCACCGGCAGCACCGACTTGCGCGACACCGAGGTCCAGCAGCCGAAGACCACCGCGGCCTTGTCCTGGGTGATGAGGCCGCGCGCTTTCTCGGCGAAGAGCGGCCAGTTGGAGGCCGGGTCGACGACGACCGCCTCGATCTTCGAGCCCATCACGCCGCCCTGGGCGTTGATCTCCTCGATCGCCATCAGCGCCACGTCCTTCAGCACCGTCTCGCTGATGGCCATGGTGCCGGAAAGCGAATGCAGGATGCCGACCTTGACGGTCTTGGATTGCGCGAGTGAATCGATGCTGGCGAGCCCCGCGGTGAACAGCGCCGTGGTGAGCGCCAGCGCCTTGAAGATGAACGGACGACGTGTCATGGAGATCCCCTGAAGAAGTTTTGGTGGCGAGCGGGCCTTTGCGGTCCGCTTCGGGAACAACCATAGCGACGTCCGTGCCAGAAGCCGCGGCGCGCAGTAGCGGCTTGATACCGCTGGGAAAATGCTTGCGGCGCGAACGCACGGCAAGGCGTCGCGCACCGCGGCGGTGCGGGAAACGAAACCGCGCCCTGTTTTGGCGCGGGCGGTGCGTCAGTCCGCCATGCGATACCGTGCGCCGGAAGTGCGCACGAAAAAAAACCGGTGCAACGCACCGGTTTTTGTGGGGATCCTCGCGATCAACCGCTGCGGAACTGCCCCGCGAGCTTGCCCGGATTCTTCTCCAGCCACTTGCGGATGCGGTTGGCATCGCCGATGCGCGTGAGGCGGCCCCACGAGTCGAGCAGCACGATCACCACCGGCGTGTTGGCGATGATCGCCTGCATCACCAGGCACTTGCCCGACTCGTTGATGAAGCCGGTCTTCGACAGGCCGATCTGCCAGTCGGAGGCGCGCACCAGCGCGTTGGTGTTCACGAACGAGAGCGTCCGCTTCGAGTCCGGCAGCTGCACGTTCACGGCGCCGGTGGTCGAGTATTCCTTGATGAGGTCGTACTTGGAGGCCGCGGCGACCAGCTTGCCAAGATCGGTGGCGCTCGCGACATTGCCCGGGGCGAGGCCCGAGGAATCGACGAAGTGGGTGGCGGTGAGGCCGAGGCTCTTCGCCTTGGCGTTCATCGCGTCGACGAAGGCGAGGATGCCGCCCGGGTAGTTGCGGCCGAGCGCGGAGGCGGCGCGGTTGTCGCTCGCCATCAGCGCCAGGCGCATCAGGTCGTCACGGCGGAAGTGGCTGCCGATCGGAAGACGCGAGCGCGTGTTCTTGATGAGGTCCAGGTCCTCGTTGGTGATCTGGACCACCTCGCCCAACGCGAGCTTCGCGTCCAGCACCACCATCGCGGTCATCAGCTTGGTGATGGAGGCGATCGGCGTGGCGTGGTCGGCGTTCTTCGAATAAAGGGTGTTGCCGGTGGCGGCATCGAGCACCATCACGCCGGAGGACTGCAGGATCGGCTGGCCGTCCTTGTCCACGTCGGCCACGATCGCCGCCTTCTGCGCGCGAATCTTGTGGGCCGGCTTGTCGGCCGCAACCGCGCCGAAAGAAAGGGCGGCGGCTACGAAGGTGGCGGTAAGACGGATCACAGGGTGAGAATCCTCTCGGGGCAGCCGACACCATAGCAAACAACCTGCCTTTGGGGCAACATCTAACCCGGTTTCTCCGATTACAGATTAAATATCTGATTCCTATGGCCCATTCGGGTCCGAAAACGCCCCACCCGGACACCCTGGCGGTGCATGCCGGGCAGACCCCGGACCCGGTAACCGGTTCCCGGGCGGTACCTATTTACCAGACGGCTTCCTACGTCTTTCCGGATGCCGAGACCGCTGCCGCGCTTTTCAACATGGAGGTGCCCGGGCACGTCTATTCGCGGCTATCCAATCCGACCGTCGCGGTGCTCGAGGAGCGCATCGCCACGCTCGAAGGCGGGGCGGGCGGCATCGCCACGGCGAGCGGCCAGGCGGCGCTGCACCTGGCGCTTGCCACCCTCATGGGCGCGGGCGGGCACGTGGTGGCGTCGGCGAGCCTCTACGGGGGCTCCCACAACCTCCTCGCGTACACGCTTCCCCGGTTCGGCATCCGCACGACCTTCGTTCCTGCCCGCGACCACGATGCCTGGCGCGCCGCAATCCAGCCCGAGACACGGCTCCTCTTCGGCGAGAGCGTGGGCAACCCCTCGGTGGACGTGCTCGACATTCCCGCCATCGCCGCGATCGCGGACGAGCACCGGCTACCCCTCCTGGTGGACGCCACCGTGACCACGCCGGTGCTCGGCCGCCCGCTGGAGATGGGCGCGCACCTGGTGGTGCATTCGGCGACCAAGTTCCTCTCCGGCCATGGCGTCGTGATCGGCGGCCTGTTGGTGGACGGTGGGCGGTTCGATTGGGACGCCTCCGGCAAGTTTCCGACGCTCACCGAGCCCTACGAGGGCTTCCACGGGATGGTGTTCAGCGAGGAGTCCACCGTCGCCGCGTTCCTGCTGCGCGCGCGTCGCGAGGGATTGCGGGACTTCGGCGCGTGCATGGCGCCGATGACGGCGTTCCAGGTGCTCCAGGGCATCGAGACCCTGCCGCTGCGGATGGCGCGCCATATCGAATCGACCGCGAAGGTGGTCGAGTTCCTCGCCGCCCAGGCCGCGGTCGTGCGCGTGCACCATCCGCACCTCGAATCCCATCCGGACGCGGCGCTCGCGCGGCGGCTCTATCCGCGCGGCTGCAGCGCGATCCTGTCCTTCGAGCTGAAGGGCGGGCGCGAGGCCGGACGCAAGTTCATCGAGGGTTTGGCCCTCTTCTCGCACCTCGCCAACATCGGCGACGCGAAGTCGCTGGTGATCCATCCGGCGACCACGACCCATTTCCGCATGGACGATGCAGCGCTTGTCGCGGCCGGTATCGGCCCCGGCACGGTGCGACTGTCGATCGGCCTCGAGCATCCCGACGACCTGATCGACGACCTCGGACGTGCCTTGTATGCCTCCCAGAAGTGATCTTGTCGCCCCGGGCGCCGCTGTTGCGGCGATGGTCCGGGGCCCAATCTGAATGCAATTCATCGTCGATGGCTACCCCGCCTACGCCTACACCGGCGGGCGCCCCTTCGACCCGAAGCTGCCGGCGATCGTCTTCATCCATGGCGGGGCCTTCGACCACAGCGTATGGCAGTGGCAGTCGCGTTTCCTCGCGCATCACGGCCGCTGTGTGCTCGCGGTGGACCTTCCGGGCCACGGCCGCAGTCCCGGCCTGGTGCGCGAGACGATCGGCGGCCTGGCGGACTGGGTGGCGGACTTCATCGAGGCGGCGGCGCTCGAGAGCGCGGCGCTCGTCGGGCACAGCATGGGCTCGCTGGTGGCGCTCGAGACCGCGATCCGCAGTTCACAGCGTGTCTCGAAGCTGGTGCTGGTCGGCACGTCCGCGCCGATGGCGGTCAGCGCGCCGTTTCTCGCCGCGGCGCGCGACGATTCCCCGGTGGGCCTCGACATGGAGGTGGTCTGGGGCCACTCGCGCGGCGCGATGCTGGCGACGAGCCCCATCCCTGGCGCGGCGCTCATGGGTGCCAGCCGCGCCCTCAACGGCCGCGCGCTGCCCGGTGTCCTGCATGCCGACCTCAATGCCTGCAACACCTACGCGCCGCGCCTGGACTCCATCCGCGCGCTCGAGATGCCCACCCTCGTTGTCGGTGGCCGTCGCGACCAGATGACGCCGATCCGAGCGGGCCGCGCGCTCGCCGCCGAAATCCCCAGCGCCCGTTTCGTCGAGCTCGACGCCGGCCACTCGATGATGAGCGAGGCGCCTCGCCCCCTCCTTGCCGCCCTGAAGCAATTCCTCTAGAGATCATCGGCGTTCATCGGCGGATTCAAAGCTTTTCGCCTGAATCACTCTCAGCCGCTTCCTGCTGCTCCTGCTGCAACCGCCACATCTCGGCGAACTTGCCGTCGGCGGCCAGCAGTGCCCTGAACGAGCCCCGCTCCACGATCCGCCCGTGCTCCAGCACCAGGATCTCGTCGGCATCGACGATGGTGGAGAGCCGGTGCGCGATCACCAGCGTCGTGTGGTTGCGCGCGATCTCGAAGAGCTCCGCCTGGATCGACTTCTCGGTATGCGAGTCGAGCGCCGAGGTGGCCTCGTCGAACACCAGGATCGGGGGATTCTTCAGGAGCGTGCGCGCGATCGAGACGCGCTGCTTCTCGCCGCCGGAAAGCTTGAGCCCGCGCTCGCCCACCGTGGTCTCCCATCCATCCGGAAGCCGCGCGATGAATTCGGCGATGTGGGCAACGCGCGCGGTGTGCTCGATCTCCTCGCGCTTGGCCTCGGGCCGGCCGTAGGCGATGTTGTAGTAGATGGTGTCGTTGAAGAGCACGGTGTCCTGCGGCACCACGCCGATGGCCGAGCGCACGCTGGTCTGCTGCACCTCGCGGATATCCTGGCCGTCGATGGTGATGCGCCCGCGGTTCACGTCGTAGAAGCGGTAGAGCAGCCTCGCCAGGGTCGACTTGCCCGAGCCGCTGGTGCCGACCACCGCCACCTTCTTGCCCGCGGGCACCTCGAAACTCACGTCCTGCAGGATCGGCCGCACGCCGTCGTAGCTGAAGTCCACGTTCTCGAAGCGGACCGTGCCGCCGGATACCGCCAGCGGCGGCGCGCCGGGCTTGTCCGCCACCTCGCGGTTCTCGCCGAGGAGCCGGAACATCTTCTCCATGTCCACCATCGCCTGCTTGATCTCGCGGTACATGACGCCGAGGAAGTTGAGCGGGATGTAGAGCTGGATCAGGAGCGCGTTCACCATCACCAGGTCGCCCAGCGTGAGCTTGCCCGCGACGATGCCGTCGGCCGCGCGCCACATGAGCAGCGACACCGCGAGCGCGATCACGCACGCCTGCACCGAGTTGAGGAACCCGAGGGAAGTCTCGCTCGTCACCACCGCGCGCTCGTAGCGCTGCAGGTTCTCGTCGTAGCGCCGCGCCTCGTACTGCTCGTTGCCGAAATACTTGACGGTCTCGTAGTTGATCAGCGCATCGACCGCCCGCGTGTTGGCCTTGCTGTCCTGCTCGTTCATCGCGCGGGCGGTCGATGCGCTGATCAACTACGAGACCGTCAAGTACTTCGGCAA
>JBKJTM010000497.1:0-4365 GCA_046590805.1 Usitatibacter sp. | reverse complement strand
CCCGTTGAAGGCATCCTCGACGTCAAGCAGCACCTTGGCGTGGTGATCCTGGCCGCGCGCCTGGAAACCGCCGCCACCCGGCCGACCGCGCGCGCCGCCGCCCATGCGCCCGAAGATCTGGGAGAAGAAATCGCTGAAGTCGGCGCCGTCGCCCTGCGAGGAGCCGCGCGGGCCGCCGGAGAATTCGAAGCCCGCGTCCCAATCCGGCGGCGGCCGGAAATCCTGCCCGGGCTGGTAGCCGCGCCCGACCTGGTCGTAGGCCGCCCGCTTCTCGGGATCGGAGAGCACGGTGTTGGCCTCATTGATCTCCGACATGCGCTTGGCCGCATCCTTCTCCTTGGAAACGTCCGGATGGTATTTGCGGGCGAGCTTGCGGTAGGCCTTCTTGATGTCGTCGGCGGTCGCGTCGCGGGGGACGCCGAGCGCCAGGTAGTAGTCCTTGAATTCCATGAAATGGCATCCTCGCTCCCTCCAGATGGGGGCGGCGCGGCGGTTGGACAATCCCCGGGCGGAGTTGTCGCGCCGGCTAGTAAAATGCGCGGGTGACGACCTCCCAGATACACCCCGGCTTCGGGCGCGCGATGCGCCCGCTCTGGGTGCTGGCCGAGGAGGGCACCTTCCTCAACCACGGCTCGTTCGGCGCGTGCCCCCGGGTGGTGCTCGCCGCGCAGGCGCGAATCCGCGAGGCGATGGAGTCGCAGCCCGACCAGTTCTTCCGCGGCGGCATCATGCCGGGGGAGGGCGTGACGACGCTGCGGACGGCGGCGTCGGACCTGGCGGCTTTCGTGAACGCGGGCCACGACCAGCTCGCCTTCATCGAGAACGCGACCGTGGGAGTGCAAGCCGTCCTGCGCTCGGTGGACCTCGGGCCCGGCGACCGGGTGCTCATCACCGACCACACCTACAACGCGATTCGGCTGCAGGTCGAGGCGCGGTGCGCGGAGACAGGCGCCACGCCGCTGGTGGTGAAGATTCCCATCCCGGCCAGCGCGGAGAGCGTCGTGGAGGCATTCCGCGAGGCGCTGATCGCGAAGGTGAGGCTCGCGATCGTCGACCACATAACCTCGCCGACCGCGCTGTTGATGCCGCTCGACCGCATCGTTCCGCTGCTGCGCGGCTCCGGCGCGCTGGTCCTCGTGGACGGCGCGCACGCCATCGGCCAGATTCCGCTCGACCTTCGCTCGCTGGAAGTCGACTGGTACGTCTCGAACATGCACAAGTGGCTGTACGCGCCCAAGGGGAGCGCCTTCCTCTATGCGTCGCGCGCCGTAGCCGGTCGCACGCGGCCCAATGTCGTGAGCCACTACCTCGAGCTCGGCTTCCCCCATTCGTTCGACTTCACCGGCACCCGGGACAACTCGGCGTGGCTCGCGGTGCCGGCGGCGATCCGCTTCTTCGAGGATCTCGATCCCGCGGCCGCGCGCCGCTACCAGGGCCGCCTGCTGCGCATCGTAAGCGACATCCTGCCGACGATCGGCGCGCGCCCGGTGGGCCCAACCGACATGTGCGCCGCGATGCGCTCGTTCGTCCTGCCGACGGCGAGGGAGGTCACGCTGGCGGATTCGGCCGAGGTGATGAGGGTCCTGTGGGAAAAGGACCGCATCCAGGCGATGGCGACGGTGTTTCGGGCAGAATTGCTGCTGCGCGTCTCGGCCCAGGTCTATGTGGACGAGGGCGACATCAATCGATTACTCGACGCGCTCGACCGGCGCGGCTGGCCCGGGCGCTGAAAACATGGCATCGAAAAGACCTCCCAAGGAAGCACCCCCGCCGACGCTGAAGTCGCACCTGGACGCGATCCTGCTCGCGCTCCCCGGCGTGAGCGCGAAGAAGCTCGGCGGCCTCGACGCGTACTTCGTGAACGACCGCATGTTCGCCTGCATCAGCGAGGGCGGGGTGGGGCTGAAGCTGCCGATCGCCACCGCCAACGAGCTGCAGTTCTCGCGCGAGAACGTGGTTGCCTTCAAGCCCGCGGGGCTGCCGGTCACGCGCGAGTGGATCCAGATCGACCGCGCCGACGCTTCGGAATACGCCAAGGACCTGGAGCTCTTCGAGGAGTCTCTCGAATACGTGCGCGCCGCGCGGGGGCGCTGACGTCGGCGAAGGGCGAAAAAATGCCCCGGGCCCCCCGGGGCTTAATTAATTGACTCCGACACCATTTTTACACGGTCAACAGCATCTGCATCAGGTTCGGCACCCCGCGCCCCTGGTGATACCGGTCCCGCCCGATATCGGTACACGTCGACAGCAGGATCTTCTTCACCTCATCGGGACGTCCGCGGAACTCGCGCCGCACCGAGAGGAAGGACGCGAGCAGCCCGGAGATGTGCGGCGCCGCCATGCTGGTGCCGCTGTCCTGGTAGTACCAGGTCCTGGCGCTGCGGTAGCGCGCGTTGCACGAGCTGATGTTCTCGCCCGGCGCCACCACGTCCGGCTTGGCGCGGCCATCCGCGGTCGGTCCGCGCGAGGAGAAGCTGGAGACGCCGTAGAGGTTGGGGCGATCGGCATGCACCGAGCCCACGGCGATGCAATCCTCCAGGTTCGCCGGATCGCCGATCGAGATCTGCGAGTAGAGGTCGAAGCGGCCATCGGGCGTATCGAGCGCCACCAGGCCCTCGTTGCCGCACGCCACCACCACCAGCACGCCGTTCCGCCACTGGCGCCGCAGTTCCTGGCACACGGGCGAGAAGCCGCAGCCGTACACCGTGGTGTCGAACGCCCCACCCAGGCTGAGATTGATCCCGTGGATCGCGAGGCCATCGGCTTGGTTGGCGTTGGTCTCCGCGATGTGGTCGAGGGCCTTGATGATCCATGCGTCCTCGCCGTTGCCGCGATCGTCCAGCACTTTGTAGACGACGAGCCTCGCTTCGGGCGCCATGCCGCGCTCCCCGCCCTCGTCGGGCGAACGGCCGGCGACGATGCCGCACACGTGGGTGCCGTGGCCATCGACGTCACGCGAAGCATCCACGGCAACCAGCCGCGGGGGGCCCATCTGGGTGCAGTCCCAGATTTCCTTGATGGTCCTGATGACGTTGCCGTCCCGGTCCTTGCGCAAGAAATGGGGATGATCGCCGCGCACGCCGGTATCGAGCACCGCCCAGGTGATGCCGCCGCCGCCCGCGCCGAAGCTCGCGAGCGCCGCATCGGCCTTGAGCACGCGCGGCGAGCGCTTGAGGAGCTTCGACTTTCGTGACGAGAGCCAGACCGAATAGACGCTCAACGCGCGGTAGTTGGCGGCGACCGTCTCCAGCTCTTCCACAGTGAGCCGCGCGGCGACGAAGCGGTGCAGGGTGTCCACCCGCGCGCGCTTCCTCTGCGCCTTGGGAACGATGCTCTCGATCTCCCGCGCGGCGCGCGTGATGCGGTCCCTGAGGAGGTGCGTGCGCGGCGGATCACCGGTGCGCCCGGCGATCCGCGCCACCTCCGGCTTCTCGCGCGCCGCGACCTCCTTGGTCGTCTCACCCACCGCGGGATAGCCCGGCTCGAGGAGCTCGATCAGCACCGAGTGCCGCTCGCCGGAGGAGTCCGAGAGCCGCTCGGCCACGTCGCGCGCGATCACGAAGCGCGACCTCGTGTCCAGGCGCATGGCGTCGTGCACCACGCGGCGCACGTTGGGATGCGCGAGGTAGCCCACCGCCGAGTGCGGGTTGAAGCCCGGGATGCGTCGGCTGTCGATGTTGGTGACGAGCGCGTCCTCGATGAATTCGGCCGGATCGAAGTCGTTGGAGATCGCCTTGTCGAGCGCCACCGGATCGAGCGGATCGGCGAAGTTGTGCCACTTGCCGCCTAGCACCACGTCCGGGATCGCGCACCCGGGCGGCAGCAGGAAGTCCTGCACCTCCTGGATGCCGAGCGGGGAGCCGAGCGTCACGAAGTCGACCAGGTCGAGACCTTCCGCGCCCATCTCCGAGAGCACCTCGTAGGCGATCACCGTGCCCTGGCTGTGCGCGACGATCGTGACCGGCGTGTTCTTGCCCGGCAACACGGCACGCAGGCGCTTCTTGCACGCCTCGCGCACCTCCGGCCGGAAGAAGTAGGCGGCGGTGTCGGCGATGAAGGTCTTGAGGAACTGCTCCGCGATGGGCTTCCTCAGGAAGCGCGGCAACGGCAGTACCTTCTTGCCCACGCTCGCCACCGCCGGCACCGGCATCCCCACCGCGACCCCGAGAGAGGTGGCGAAGGCCGCGACCTTCTTGTTCCCGGGATCGAGGCCCACGTCCTCGATGGCGCTCGCAAGATCCACCGTCCCGCCGCCGGCGCTCCGCGTCGCCACGGTCGGCACCGGCTCGCCCGGCGGATGCAGGATGTCCGCCCAGTAGGCCATGGCGCTCTGCGCGTCGTGATCGCGGCCGAAGAGGGCGAGAT
>JBKJTM010000460.1:0-9757 GCA_046590805.1 Usitatibacter sp. | reverse complement strand
ACCTGCCGGCGGCGCACCTCGCGGCGCTGGCGCAGGAGATGCGGCTGGCGCAGACCGAGATCTACGAGGTCGCGACCTTCTACCACCACTTCGACGTCGTGAAGGAAGGCGAGACCGCGCCGCCGGCGATCACCGTGCGCGTGTGCGAGACCCTCTCCTGCCGCATGGCCGGGGCGCAGCAGTTGCTGGACAAGCTCCCCGGCCTCGTCGGCCCGAACGTGCGCGTGATCGCCGCTCCCTGCATCGGACGCTGCGCGGATGCCCCCGCGGTCTGCGTCGGCCAGCACGCCTTCGGCCACGCGAGCGTGGACAACGTCGTCGACGTGGTGAAGAAAAACGACGTGAAGGCGATCGGCCCTCACGCGCACACCCTCGACGAGTACGTGAAGCAGGGCGGCTACAAGACCTGGGTCGAGTGCCTGCAAGGCAAGCACGACCTCGAGTCGGTCATCAAGACGATGGAGGACGCAGGGCTGCGCGGCCTGGGCGGCGCGGGCTTCCCCACCGGGCGCAAGTGGCGCATCGTGCGCGGCGAGCCGGGACCACGCCTGATGGCGGTGAACATCGACGAGGGCGAGCCGGGCACCTTCAAGGACCGCCACTACCTCGCGCGCGATCCGCACCGCTTCCTCGAGGGCATGCTGATCGCCGCCTGGGCGTGCGACATCAAGGACATCTACGTCTACCTGCGCGACGAGTACCACGCGTGCCGCGAGATGCTTACCTGGGAGCTGGCGGCGCTGATCGCCAATCCGCCCGTGGTCGAGGGACGAGCCGGCAGCGAGATAACACTGCCGCGCATCCACCTGCGCCGCGGCGCCGGCGCCTACATATGCGGCGAAGAGTCCGCGATGATCGAATCGATCGAGGGCAAGAAGGGCATGCCGCGCCTTCGCCCCCCGTACGTGGCGCAAGTGGGGCTCTTCGGCCGTCCGACGCTCGAGCACAACATGGAGACGCTCCTCTGGGTGCGCGACCTCATCGAGCAGGGCGCCCACTGGTTCGCGAAGCATGGGCGCCACGGCCGCAAGGGCCTGCGCTCGTTCTCGGTCTCCGGCCGCGTGAGGAAGCCCGGCGTGCACCTGGCTCCGGCCGGCATCACCGTGAAGGAGCTGATCACCGAGTACTGCGGCGGCATGCTCGAGGGCCACGAGCTCTACGCGTACCTTCCCGGCGGCGCTTCCGGCGGCATCCTTCCGGCTTCCATGGGCGACATCCCGCTCGACTTCGACACGCTGCAGCCCTACGGCTGCTTCATCGGCTCCGCCGCGGTGATCGTGCTCTCGCAACACGACAAGGCGCGCGACGCGGCGCTGAACCTGATGCGCTTCTTCGAACACGAATCCTGCGGCCAGTGCACGCCGTGCCGCGTCGGCACCGCGAAGGCCGCGCACCTGATGGAAGCGCCCAAGTGGGACCACGCGCTCCTCGAAGAGCTTTCGGTCGCGATGGCCGATGCCTCGATCTGCGGCCTGGGGCAGGCGGCGCCGAATCCGATCCGCTGCGTCGCCAAGCACTTTCCCCATGAAATCGAATGATTGGGTCCCGGCCTTCGCCGGGATGACAACGCCTGCGCCGGGATGACGACATGAAGATGAATGATCCGCTCGGCAAAGCCGAGACCATCGAGTTCAAGCTGAACGGCGAGACCATCTCGGCCTTCGCCGGCGAGACCATCATCCAGGCGGCGGCGCGCTACGGCACCGACATCCCGCGCCTCTGCTACAAGGAGGGCTATCGCCCGGACGGCAATTGCCGTGCGTGCGTGGTGGAGATCAAGGGCGAGCGCGTGCTCGCACCCTCCTGCTGCCGCGCCCCCGCCAAGGGAATGGAAGTCGAGAGCACCTCGCCGCGCGCTCTTGCCTCGCAGAAGATGGTGGTCGAGCTGCTGCTCGCCGACGTGCCGAAGGAGGACCTGAAGCCCGGCGGCAACGAGCTTTTCCACTGGGCGGCGGAGCTGGGCGTCACGCACAGCCGCTTCGAGGCGCGCGGGCAGCCGAAGTGCGACATCTCCCACCCGGCAATGGACGTCAACCTCGACGCCTGCATCCAGTGCACACGCTGCGTGCGCGCCTGCCGCGAAGAGCAGGTGAACGACGTCATCGGCTATGCGGGCCGCGGCCACGACTCGAAGATCGTGTTCGACTTCGACGATCCCATGGGCGCATCCACCTGCGTCGCGTGCGGCGAGTGCGTGCAGGCGTGTCCCACCGGAGCGCTCGCCCCCGCCAAGCATGCGTATGCAACGAAGGCCGACAAGACCGTGGATTCGGTTTGCCCCTACTGCGGTGTCGGCTGCCAGCTTACCTACCACGTGAAGGACAACAAGATCCTGCGGGTCGACGGCCGCGACGGCCCGTCGAACCACGAGCGCCTGTGCGTGAAGGGCCGCTTCGGCTTCGACTACGTTTCCCATTCGCAGCGCCTCACCCAGCCCCTCATCCGCAAGTCGACGGCCCCGAAGAGTGGCGAGTTCACCGTCGATCCGACGCGCTGGAGCGACGTCTTCCGCGAAGCCACCTGGGAAGAAGCGCTCGACGTCGCCGCCAACGGACTGAAGAGAGTCCGCGACACGATGGGCCCGAACGCCCTCGCCGGCTTCGGCAGCGCCAAGGGCTCCAACGAGGAGGCGTACCTCTTCCAGAAGCTGGTGCGTACCGGCTTCGGCACCAATAACGTCGACCACTGCACGCGCCTATGCCACGCCTCATCCGTGGTGGCGCTCCTCGAAGGCATCGGCTCGGGCGCGGTCTCGAACCAGGTCTCCGACGTGGCGAAGGCCGAGGTGATCTTCCTCATCGGCGCCAACCCGACCTCGAACCATCCGGTCGCGGCCACCTGGATCAAGAACGCCGTGCAACGCGGGGCGAAGCTGATCGTCGCCGACCCGCGCCGGAACGATCTCGCGCGCCACGCATGGCGCTACATGCAGTTCACCGCGGACATGGATGTCGCGCTTCTGAACGCGATGATCTTCACCATCCTCGAGGAGAATCTGATTGACCAGGAGTTCGTGCGCCAGCGCACCAGCAACTTCGAGGCGCTGAAGGCGAATGCCCAGGGGTTCAGCCCCGAAACGATGGCGCCGCTCTGCGGCATCCCGGCGGAGACGATCCGCGAGGTGGCGCGCGCCTACGCGTCATCGAAGGCCTCGATCATCCTCTGGGGCATGGGCATCTCGCAGCACGTGCACGGCACCGACAACGCGCGCTGTCTCATCGCGCTCTCGCTGATGACCGGGCAGATCGGGCGTCCCGGCACGGGGCTCCATCCGCTGCGCGGGCAGAACAACGTGCAGGGGGCGTCGGATGCGGGTCTGATCCCGATGATGTATCCCGATTACCAGCGCGTGGACAATCCCGCCGCGATCGAGCGCTTCGAGAAGTTCTGGGGCCGCACGCTCGACCCCAAGCCGGGTCTCACCGTGGTGGAAATCATGGATGCCGCCTGCGAGGGCAAGATCAAGGGGATGTACATCATGGGCGAGAATCCCGCGATGTCGGACCCGAACGCCAGCCACGCGCGCGAGGGGCTCGCGGCGCTGGACATGCTGGTGGTGCAGGACATCTTCCTCACCGAGACCGCGTACCTCGCCGACGTGATCCTACCCGCCTCGGCGTGGCCGGAGAAGACCGGCACGGTGTCGAACACCGATCGCATGGTGCAGCTCGGCAAGCGCGCGCTCGACATGCCCGGTGATGCGCGCCAGGACCTGTGGATCATCCAGAGCCTCGCCAACCGGCTGGGCTGCGGGTGGAGCTACTCCGGAGAGGAAAGCGGCGTGGCCGAGGTGTACGAGGAAATGCGCCAGGCGATGAGCACCATCAGCGGCATCACCTGGGAGCGCCTGCAGGAGCAGTCGTCGGTCACCTATCCGTGCCGCACCGAGGACGATCCCGGCCAGTCGGTGGTGTTCACCGAAAATTTCCCGACCAAGGATGGCCGCGGCAAGTTCGTGCCGGCGGGCTTGATTCCGGCCGACGAGCGGCCCGACGCGGAGTATCCGTTCGTCCTCATCACCGGGCGGCAGCTCGAGCACTGGCACACGGGTTCCATGACGCGCCGCGCCTCGGTGCTCGACGCGCTCGAGCCGCAGGCGGTGGGCTCGGTACACCCGCTGGATCTCGACGCGATCGGCGCCAAGGGGGGCGACGTGATCACCGTGGCCTCGCGCCGCGGCGAGATCGCGCTCACCGCGCGCACCGACGAGGGCACTCCGCGCGGCACGGTGTTCATCCCGTTCGCGTTCTACGAGGCGGCCGCCAACCTGCTCACCAACGCGGCGCTGGATCCGTTCGGCAAGATCGCGGAGGTGAAGTACTGCGCGGTGACGCTGCGCAAGGGCGGCACGTTGCGGCCGCTCGCGAGCTACGGCGGAGGGCAGGCGTACAAGGAAAAAGCGGGCGTTTGATCGTCGCCCCGGGCGCCGCTCATGCGGCGCTGGCCCGGGGCCCAATGCATCAGGAGCAAATGAGGCCCCGGCCTGCGCCGGGGCCCATTTTGATTAGGCCCCGGCCTGCGCCGGGGCGTCGATCACCGTCGAGCGATTGCTCGCCTCAGATCGACGGCTTCTTCCGGATCACGTCGAAGCGGTCGATGGTGCGGATCTTCACGTCCTGCACATCGGTGCCCTTGAGCACCTTGAGCGTGATTTCAACGCCCGGTGCGCCGGCGCTCCACAGCCGACGGTAGAACTCCGGCAGCGATTCCACGCTGCGTCCCGACACCTGCAGGATGATGTCGCCGGCAGCGATGCCCGCGTTCTCTGCCGGACTGTCCTTGCTCACGCGCATCACATGCAGGCGCCCCTCGAGCTCGCGCGAGTTGATCCCCACCCACGGCCGCGCACCGCCCTTCTGGCGCCCGGTGTCGATCATCTCGCGCAGGATCGGCTTCAAGAGATCGATGGGCACGAACATGTTTCCCGGCGAGCGCTCGCCGGGCGTCGCGGCGTCCATCACGAAGAGCGAGCCGATGCCGACCAGCTCGCCCTCCTTGTTGATCAGCGCCGCGCCGCCGAAGTCGGCGCGCGGCGGCGAGGTGAAGATCGCGTTGTCGATCAGGTATTCCCAATAACCGGCGAACTCGCGTTTGGCGACCACCGTCGCTACCGAGAGCGCGTCCTCCGCGGCGCCGCTCGCCACCAGCAGGCGATCGAGGGCATCGACCTTGCCGGAGGAGCCGAGCTCGATCGGCTTGACGCCCATCGGCGCCAGCGGCTTGAGGAGGCCGAAGCCGGTGGCGTGGTCGTAGGCGGCAACGATCGCGGGCACGCTGCGCCCGCGCGTGGTGGTGATCTCGATACTGTCGGCCTCCAGGATCAGGTAGCCGATGGTGAGCACCAGGTTCTGCGGCCCGAAGAGCACGCCGCTGCCGGTGCGCTCCTGCCCGAGGGTCGCGTTGCTGCGCGCATTGGCGAGCGCCTTCACCTTCACGCCCACCACGGCGCGCGCGGCATCGGCCAGGTGCTGGTAGCCCGCGGGATCCGGCTGCGTGGCCGCCGGGGCTGCCGGGGGGGCGGCCGCGACGCCGCAACGCAAAATCGCAAGGAGACGGTCGTTACGCATGCGGACCTCCTTCTCGGTTAGCCCAACCCCACCAGGCGCGCGACCGCCTCCCGTGCCGACATCCCTTCCTTGAGATCGAGGCGCCGCGCCATCTCGTTCAGGTGCGAGATGATTCCCGTATCGTAAGTCGAACGGCCGTCGCCGATGCGCGCGGTGTTGCAGGACACCGCCACCGAGGCGATCCCGCGCGCCTCGAGCACCTCCAGGCGCGCGATGCCGGCATCGTCCTTGCCGCCGCCGGCGTCGTTGAAGAACGCCGCGAACACGTCCACGCCGAGGAGCCCGTCGTCGCCGCGCCCACCCAGCAGCGCCGCGTGCGAGCCGCTCACGATCACCGCGCGCCGGTCCTCGGGGCGCACCAGCGTGATCGAATCTATCGCCCACACCTCGCGATGGCCGGAGTTGGCGATGCGAAGGCGCGTCTCGCCGATCTCGGGCACTTCAAGGTCGCTGGTGTCGGGGGCGCCCTCCAAAAGGCATCTCGCTGCCTGCCGGGTCGGCTGGCCGGGCAGGCAGCCGGCCGCCGCGGCCGCGTCGTTCACCATCGTGACCAGCCCCGAGGCGAGCATGTCGGCGCCATCGCCGATGCGGGCGGTGCGATGGTCCACGGCGCAGGCGGCGATCCCGAGCCCGCCGAGCCAGGCGACCCCCGCGACGCCGGCGGAGTGCCGGCCGATGCCGGCGTCGTTGAAGACGATGGCGCGTACGCCCGCCCGCGCCGCGAGCCACGCGGGGTAGAGCGCGCCGTGCGATCCGCATACGACCACCGCCCCCCGCGCCGAGGCGTCGAGCTTGGTGACGGAGTCCACGACTCGGATTGCCTCTGCCATGGGCCGATTCTATCCGTCGGGCTTGACAACCGCCGTCGGCTCTATCAAAGTGATATCACGTTAATAGCAGCCGGCCCGGCCGGCGGGAGCGCGGCGATGACCGCATATCGCAGGGATACGCAGCCGGTGGCGAACACCGGCACGCTCTACAACTGAGCGCCGGTGGCCGAACGCAAGGCATTCCTGCTCCGCATCGACCCGGAGCTCTGGGCCGAGATGGAGCGTTTGGCCCAGGCCGAGCTGCGCTCGGTGAACGGCCAGATCGAGTACCTGCTGCGGGAGGCGCTCGCGCGGCGAGGCATCACGCCCGCGGGCAGCAAGAAGCAACGCAAGGCGTAGGGAGGATGGCATGCGCATGAGCCTTTCCGGCACCTTCATGCTCGCGGCGGCGCTTGCCGCCCTGGGCGCGGCGGCGAACGACGACCCGCCGCTCGACCTCAAGCCCGCCGTGGCCGAGGCCGAGCGCTGGCTCGCCACGCTCGATGCGGGCCGCTTCAGCGACACCTGGGAAGCGGCCGCCACCATCTTCAAGGAGAGCGCACCGCAGTCGAAATGGGAGCCCGCGGCGCAGGCCGCGCGCGAGCCGTTGGGCGTGGTGGTGTCGCGCAAGGTTCGCTCGATGCGCTACGTGAACGTGCTGCCGAACGCGCCGCCCGGCCACTACGTGATCATCGAGTTCGACACGCACTTCGAGAAGCGCCCGCTCACCGTGGAGACGGTGACGCCCATGCGCACCGCGGCCGGGACCTGGAAGGTCGCAGGCTACTTTATCCGCTGAGGGTCCTTCAGGCCGCCCGCTTCCTCGGGTGGCTTCACCCGCCGGAATTCGCGCCACAGCAGGAAATCGTAGGAGAGCTTGGCGGTGCCGGCGAAGATCAGCGGCAGCCCCAGCCCTCCCGCCTGCATGAGGATTCCCGCGAGCACCGGCGCCGCGGCCCAGCCGCACAGCCGCACCAGGCTCGTGATCCCCGCGGCGGCGAGGCGCTCCTCGGGGCGCACCACCGCCATCACGTACGACTGGCGCGTCGGCACGTCCATCTCGTTCAGTCCCTCGCGCAGCAGGAAGAGGAAAGCCGCGAGCGCGAAGCTGTCGGAGGCGACGATGGTGAACAGCAGCAGGCTCGAGGGCACGTGCGTGTACACCATCGTGTTCAGCAGGCCGATGCGCTTCGCGAGCCACGCGGCTGCCAGGTGCGAGAACGCCGAGAGCACGCGGCCGCCGGCGAAGAGGATCGCCACGTGCGCGGCGGAGACCCCGAAGCGCTCCGCGAAGAAATAGGCGAGCAGCGCCGAGCCGATGAAGCCGCCGCCGAAGGCGTCCAGCATGAAGAGGAGCGCGATCTTGGTGACGATCGGCCGGCTCGCGGGCGAGAGTTGGTGCAGCCCCACGGGCGCCGCGCCCGCGGTGCGCGGCGGAAGCCTCGAGTAGAGGAGCGCCGCGGCGCCGTAGAGCACGCAGAAGAAGCCGAGGGCGAGGCGCATCGCCTCCAGGGTCGAGAGCGAGAGCGACGCCTCCAGCAGCGTCGGGGTCGCGGCGAGGAGCCCGCCGGCGGCATACCCCGAGTCGAGCAGCACGTTGTACCAGGCGAATACGCGCGTGCGGTCGTGGTCGCTGGTGGTCGCCGGAAGGAGCGCCTGCTCGACGATCGGGATCGCGCCGCGATCGCGGCCGTGCACGTTGAACATGCCGACGAAGGCCGCCGCGACCATGAGTGGGAAGGCCTCGGTGGAGAGGAGGAGCGCGGCGCCCGCTACCGGAAGGGTCGCCATCGTCACCAGCAGCACGCGCTCGGAGACGCGGGAGCCCACCATCAGCGTCACGAACGCCGCCAGGGCCGAGCCCCACAGCGCGCTCGAAAGGATCACGCCGATCTGCGTAGCCGAGAGTCCCAGGCGCGCGCAGTAGATGCCGATCAGGACCGCCATCAGCCCCACGCCCAGGGCGCGCAGGAACGCGGCCGTGTAGAGGATGCGGCGCAGGCGCGCGGCGTCGCGGGGGCTCATGGGCCCGATGATACGGAGGATCAGAAAATCAGCGAAACCAGTGAAGTGTTTCGCGTGTGGGTTTCGACGGGCGATATTCCGCCGCGACCCAGCCCGGGTAGCCGAGGCGATCGATGGTTTCGAACAATTGCGCGAAGTCCATCGCCCCGGTGCCCGGCTCGTTGCGGCCCGGTGCGTCGGCGAACTGGATGTGTCGGATGATGCCGACGTGGCGCGCGAGCGTCTCCGCCGGGTCGTCGCCCATCATCCGCGTGTGATACAGGTCGCACTGCAGGCCGAAGTTCGCGGCGCTCACCTCGCGCACCAGGTTGGCGCCGTGGGCAGCCGTCGCGACGAAGAATCCCGGCACGTCGTGGCTGTTGATCGGCTCGATCACCAGCTCGCAGCCGCCGTTCGCAAGCTGCGCCGCGGCGTAGCGGAGGTTCTCGACCAGGGTGCGCCGGCACGCCTGCGCATCGTCGCCCTCGCCGACCACGCCCGCGATGCAGTTCATGCGGCGCGTGCCGAGGGCGTTCGCATACTCGAGCGCGAGCGCGACGCCCTCGCGGAACTGCGCCACGCCCTCGGGACGGCAGCCGATGCCCGCCGCGGGCCCGCCGGCGTGATCGCCAAGCGGCAGGTTGAAGAGCTCGCACTCGAGGCCTTGGTCGGCGAGGCGCGCCGCGATCTCGCGCGCCGGATGCAGGTACGGAACCGCGAACTCCACCGCGTCGAAGCCGGCCGCGCGCGCCGCGGCGAAGCGCTCGAGGAAGGGATGCTCGGTGAACAGGAACCCCAGGTTGGCGGCGAAGCGCGGCATCGGCATCCCTCTGCCCTTCAGGGAGAGGGTCGGGGAGAGGGCGCGTTACTATACCCAACGACATGAATTCGATTGCAAGCCCGGCACCGCGCGGCGACATGGGCGTGGTGAAGAGGCTGATCCCCTACCTCTGGGAATTCCGCGGACGCGTGCTGCTGGCGCTCGTGCTGCTGGTGAGCGCCAAGCTCGCCAACATCTCGGTCCCGATCGTGATGAAGCAGATCGTCGACGGGCTCTCGCCCGCCGCGGCGATCGCGGCCATCCCGGTGGCCCTGCTGGTGGCTTACGGCGTGTTGCGGCTTTCGAGCACGCTCTTCAACGAGCTGCGCGACGTGGTGTTCGTGAAGGTGGCGCAGCGCGCCATGCGGCGCGTGGCGCTGGAAGTCTTCCACCACCTGCACGCGCTCTCGCTTCGCTTCCACCTCGAGCGCCAGACGGGCGGGCTCACGCGCGACATCGAGCGCGGCACGCGCGGCATCTCGACGCTTCTTTCCTTCATGGTCTTCAGTGTTTTGCCGACGCTGCTCGAGATCGCGCTGGTCACCGGCTTCCTCATC